>JAGZAC010000006.1 GCA_018370615.1 Clostridiales bacterium | reverse complement strand
GGACGACGTAACGCTTGTGCGGAAAAAAGATTATATCGCCAGTCCCAAACCCAACGGCTACCGCAGTTTGCATCTTATCATAAGTATCCCGGTGTTTTTTGCCGACCGAAAAAAAGAAATGAAGGTGGAGGTGCAGATTCGCACCATTGCAATGGATTTCTGGGCCAGTCTGGAGCACCAGCTGAAATATAAACAGGAGATTCCTGGCCAGCAGGATATAATAGCGCAGCTGAGGGAATGCGCCGAAATAATCAATGCCACAGACGAGAAAATGCTGGACATTCGGAGGCAAATCGAAGCCGCATCGGACATGCCCACAGAGGAAGACATTCTTTTTGAAAAATTGCGCAAGTTAGACATCAATCTGGATTGAGGAGAAAACGCCATGTCAGAACACTACATAGAATTTGAAAACGTAACAAAAAGCTATGGAAGCGGCGCCGCGCAGGTCAATGCTCTGGCTGGCGTAAGCTTTGGAATTGAAAAAGGGGAATTCTGTATTTTATTGGGGTCCTCCGGTGCGGGGAAAACTACGCTGCTGAACATGCTGGGCGGGATGGACACTGTCACCAGCGGTGAAATCAAGTTTGACGGAAAGGACATTTCTCATCTCAGCAAGCGGGAGCTTATCGAATACCGCCGCCATGAGGTGGGTTTTGTCTTTCAGTTCTATAATTTGCTTCCAAACCTCACCGCTTTGGAGAATGTGGAGATTGCAGCACAGCTGTGCAGCGACCCCATTCCCGCAGAAGAGGCAATAGCCATGGTAGGCCTTTCTGAGAGGAAGAATAATTTTCCGGCCCAGCTTTCCGGCGGTGAGCAGCAGCGGGTGGCTATTGCCCGGGCGCTGGCGAAGAATCCCCGGCTATTGCTTTGTGACGAGCCTACAGGGGCATTGGACTATGTGACCGGAAAAGCAGTATTGAAAATGCTCTACGAACTTAGCCGCAAGCGCCATACTACCGTAATTATCATCACCCACAATCAAGCGATTGCCCCTATGGCCGATCGGATTATCCGCATCAAAAGCGGGAAAATCCAGTCCAATGAAATCAATCAAAACGTCGTTCCCATCGACGAGATTGAGTGGTGATTTCTATGACTTCTATTGTAAAACTGACCTGCCGAAGCATCCGCTCCTTTTTCGGGCGGTATATGGCACTGCTTTTAATCGTTATGCTCAGTGTGGGCTTTTTTGCAGGGCTAAAGGTGACCCAGGACGCCATGGCGAACACCTGCGAGGACTATTTTGCGGATCAGAATTTTTATGATTACCGGTTGCTCTCCACCCTGGGATTTACAGAGGAAGATGTGGAAAAGCTGGCGCAGCTTTCCTTTGTTTCATCGGCAGAGGGGATGAAAAGCCTGGACGCAGTAATGGAACAGGAGGGAAGCAGCATGTCCCTTCACCTGCTTTCTCTGCCGGAAAGCGTCAGTCTTCCCTCTCTGGCGGCCGGGAGAATGCCGGAGGCGGAAAACGAATGTCTGGCCGATGCAGGCACCTTCGAGGAAGAAGATATCGGGTCTGTCCTTTCCCTTGTGGGAGACGGGGGAGATCAGCTTTCCTGTACGGAATATACCATCGTAGGACTGGTTCATTCGCCTGCATATCTGGGTCTTGACCGGGGAACGACGAATATTGGAAATGGTTCACTGGACGGATTTCTGTATTTGCCCGCATCCGTATTTGTCAGCGAGCCTTATACGCAAATTCAGCTGACACTCTCTGAGACGGCGCCCATTTACAGTGAAGAATATGAAGAGCTTATAGAAAGCCATGAAGAAGAGATTACCGAGCTGTGCCAGACGCTGGCGGAGAGTCGTTACAATGATCTTCTGGCCCAGACCGGTCTGCCCGTGGAGCTGGCGGAACAAGCGGGAATTGCAGAGCCGGAGGTTTATGTACTGACACGGGAAGAAAATGCCGGTTATGTGAGCTTTGAAAACGACACCTCTATCCTGAGCGGCATTGCCAATATTTTTCCGGTTTTCTTTGTTTTGATTGCCATGCTGGTCTGCATTACTACCATGACCCGTATGGTGGATGAAGAGAGAACACAGATCGGCGTCCTCAAGGCCCTGGGGTATGGAAATGGCGCCATCAGTGCAAAGTATCTGCTGTATGCTGGAAGTGCTACCCTGCTTGGATGGCTGATAGGCTTTTTCCTTGGTACATGGGGGCTGCCCCAGGTATTCTGGTATGCCTACCGTGCTCTCTATGACTTCGCACCGTTGTCTTACCTGTTCAGCCCGTCCCTGGCGCTGCTGACACTGGCAGTATCACTGGTCGGTATTTTGGGCAGCACCTGGCTTTCCTGTCGGAAGGAGCTGGGGAGCCGGCCGGCGTTGCTGCTTCGGCCCCGCGCCGCGAAAACGGGAAAGCGGATTTTTCTGGAGCGGATCACGCCTCTTTGGAAACACCTGCGGTTTTTGCAGAAGGTCACCCTGCGCAATATGTTCCGATACAAGCAGCGGCTTGTCATGATGCTGGTGGGCATCAGCTGCTGCGCCGGATTGGTGTTGACAGGCTTTGGGGTACGGGATTCCATGGTGGACACAGGCTCCCTGCAATATGATACAGTACAAAAATATGATATAGAAGCATCCTTTGATGAAGGGAACGAGGAGGCAGTGCAGGAAGCACTGGCCGAAATCGACGGGATAGACGGCGTGCTGCTTTGTTCTCTGCATCGTATGGATGTACGCACAGACAGTACCTCCCTTACCGGCAGTCTGTACAGCTTTGCGTCTGTCCAATCCCTTGAAGCGTTCTGGGACCTTCACGCGGGAGAAAAGGCCGTGCCGTTTCCGGAAGAGGGGGAAGTCGTCGTGGGACAAAAGGTGGCGGAAAAGCTTTCCCTGTCCGTTGGGGATACAGTAGAAATTCAGGATACGGATTTGCGCACGCTGACAGTGACGGTCAGCGGTATCTTTGACAACTATGTGGACAATGTGGTTTTGATGTCTGCCGACACTTACCAGAGCGCTTTTGCGGACTGGCAGGCCAATACGGCGCTGCTCAATGTGAACGGAGATACGGAAGCCTTGGCAGAGACACTGACCGGACTGGAGACGTTCACCGGCGTCACCCAGCTTTCCACTACCAGGGAAAATGTTGACAGCGCACTGTCCTGCCTGGATTATATTATCTGCCTTATTGTTTTATTTTCCGGAGCGCTTGCCTTTATCGTTATCTTTAATCTAACCAATATCAACCTGGCAGAACGCAGCCGGGAGATAGCCACGGTGGAGGTGTTGGGCTTTTATCCCAGGGAGACGGAAAGCTATGTGCTGCGGGAAAATTTGGTGCTGTCCGTGCTGGCAAGCATTATCGGCCTGCCTCTTGGAGTACTCTTTCACCGGATTGTCATGCATATGATTGTTATCGATGCCATGTTTTTCCCGACACAGATAAACCCATTGAGCTTTGTGCTGGCCTTTGTATGTACTGTGGTGTTTGCAGCAGCTGTCAGTCTATTTATGAAGCGCCGGATTGGTAAGATTAATATGGCAGAATCTCTAAAGGCGGTCGAGTAAGAGAGAATTTTCCATAAAAAGCCTCCCCAGTGTGGGGGCTACGCAGCAAATCCTGGGGTGGTGGCTCGCTACAGCTGCCACTAAAATGAAGCCTCCCCTGTGTAAGGGGAGGTGGGCTTTGCGGAGCAAAGCTCGGAAGGGTTGTATAAAGACAATCCCCCTGTCGACTGCGTCGACATCCCCCTTTGCACAAGGGGGACTTTTTCTTTGCCTCCCCTGTGTAAGGGGAGGTGGGCTTTGCGAAGCAAAGCTCGGAGGGGTTGTAAAAGAGGACAATCCCTCAGTCTGCTAACGCAGACATGCCCCCGGAGATGCTGCGCATCTCCCCACAAGGGAGCCTTTTTTATTAGGTTCCCCCACAAGAGGGACTTTCCTAGTTTAAGCCTCCCCACAAGGGGGATTTTCTTAACTTAGCCTCCCCTGTGTAAGGGGAGGTGTCAACGAAGTTGACGGAGGGGTTGTTACAACCCTTCCCTTTTTTCCCGATTTATGCTACAATAACAATATCACGTCGTCCCGTCGCTGCCGTTCAAAAACACTGCTGCCCGTTCGACGGCGTCCTTTGCGTCGTTCCATGGCTCGTCGGCATATCGGTAGTCGAACTTCTTTACAAACCAGCTTACGTCTCCGCCCAGCTTTTCCAAAAAAGCGGCCTCTTTTTCGTAAATCTGCTTGTAGAACGCGCCGAAGTCCTTCCCCTTCATCCGCTCCTTCGCCGCCTGCAGAAACTGGGCAAAATGGGGCAGGCAGAAATACGGCTGGGACAGGCACTTCTCATGAAAGGCAGTGTCGCTCTCCCACAAAAGCGCCGCCGTCTCCAGCATATGCTGAAAGTGAAAGTTTACACGGCTGCATATGTAGCAGTCCTCCGCGACCGCCGCCCATTTCTTTGCCGTGTCCGCTCCGGCAGCTCCGGGCAGCACGCCGGGCTTTTTCATGGTCTCACTGAGCTGGGCAAGATGGCTTTCCAGAATCAGCGCCAATGGCAGCCGTTTCCCCGCAGCCATCAGCTGCGTCATATGGGAGGCGCAAAACCCGTGGGCGTTGGTCTCCTGCCGAGTATCCGGCTCCATCATGGAGGCGCCCAGCACCCGGTCGACCTCATCCCCACACAGCTTTTCCCGCAGTCGGCAGAAGGGGCATCCAAGGGACGCATCCTCCCTGCCTGCTTCAAACGCTTCGTTTACCGGTATCGTATAGATTTGTTCCATCTCTGCACTCTCCCTTATATACTGATGAAACTGTAGCATAAATCTCTTCTTTTGTCAATGAAAACACGGAAAGGACGCATATGCAGACTCCCACCATCCTATCCAGCGAAAACGGCTGGCTGAAAATCGCTTTTTCCGGAGACTTTTCCACTGCCCGCACTGCCTTCTGCGGCCAGTGCTTCCGATTCAGCCCCCTGCAGGGCGAATTTCCTCCGCCGCCCTCCGGCTGTGGCGCCGCCGTCTTCGGCATCGCACAGGGCAGAGCCGTCGCCTTTGCAGACGACGGTACCTATCTGTATGTCTACGCCAGCGCTGAGGACTTTCAAAATATCTGGCGGCACTACCTCTCTCTGGACGAGGACTATACAGAGGCAAACGAAAAAATTCTCCATGCCCTGTCCGGCGCCGGACAGGCTCACATGCACGCGGCACTGAATGCGGCCCGGGGCATCCGGATTCTGCACCAGGAGCCCTGGGAGACCCTGTGTTCCTTTATCATTTCGCAAAACAACAATATCCCCCGTATCCGCAAAATCATCGAGGCGCTGTGCCGGGAATACGGGGAAAAGGTCCCCGGCGGCCGGGCCTTTCCCACGCCGCAGGCGCTGGCAGATGCGGGGCGGGACGCTATTTTTGCCCTGGGGGCAGGCTTTCGCGCCGACTACATATGGGAGGCCGCCAGCAAAATCGCCGGGGGAGCGTTTTCCCCCTCCCAGGTACAGGCGGCAGAAACTTACGAAGAAGCCCGGCAGATGCTCTGCAGCCTGCGGGGCGTGGGACCCAAGGTGTCCGCCTGCGTTTTGCTTTTTGGATTCGGCAGAACGGAAGCCTTTCCCATAGACGTATGGATGCAGAAGGTCATCGACCGCCATTTCGCAGGCAAGCTGGACCCCGCCGTGTTTGGAAACTGGGCAGGGCTTGCCCAGCAGTATCTGTTTTACTACGAGCGGTACGCCGCCCTCTCCTCTTGACAGAAAGCGACAGGTACGGTATACTAACAAAAAAGAATCGCTCAACCTTTTGCGGACAGGGAAAGTACGGTGCAAATCCGTCGCAACCGCCATTGCTGTGTTAGAGAAAGCCCTCTTCAGTCAGAATGCCTGCCGCAACTGTGCGTGCAATCACACTTTTGGGCAAGTGGGAAAGTGGCAAGCGTATTTTGTTGACCTTCCGCCGCTGGCAGCGGCTTTTTTACGGCGGAATTTTGACAGTATGCTCCTTTCCATGCGAGGGAGTTTTTTTGTTTCTTTTTTCCTTCCTTCAAAACAGGCGGCGGACGCCGTCAAAACCAAAGAAAGGTGCAATCAGACGATGCAAAATAAGGGAATTTTAAAACTTCTGTCCCTGCTGCTGGCAGCCGTTATGCTGTTTTCTCTGGCTTCCTGCCAGAACGCAGACGATGGCAGGCAGGAATCGGAAACCACAGAAGCGCCGGTCACCACACAGGCGTCGGAGACGACCGATGCACAGCAGAACACGGTTACGGTAGAAATCCGCTGTGACGACACCGTCACGGAGGATGTGTGGGCAGATGCCGTTATCCTTGCAGAAACGAATTACTCCTTCGATGGAGAAGTGGACGCCTTTACCGCACTGACAGACGTGGCAGAGGAAAACGACATTGTCATCGTGGACTCTGACGGATACGTCACCGGTATCGGCGGACTGTCCACCGGAGACGCAGGCGAGACCTCCGGCTGGATGTTCCAGGTAAACGGAGAGCTGGCTTCTGTTGGCGCTCCGGATTATGTTCTCCAGGACGGGGACGCGCTGGTGTGGTTCTATACCGCCGATTATAATACGTATTTCAACTAATTTTTGAAGGAGCCGCCATGAAAAAAACAGACACATGCCATCCGCTGCCGCTGCTGCTGTTTTTTATGGCGGCCGTTCTTTTTTCCGTGTTGTATATGCACCCCGTCACCGCCCTGCTGGCCCTTTTTGGTGCGGTGTGCTTTCTCAGCCTATATCAACCTATCCCCCTGAGGGAAATTCCATATCTCATCGTTCTTTTCCTGGCAGTCTCTCTGACAAACCCTATTTTCGTCCCCCGGGGACGGACAGTGCTCTTTTTTCTCTTGGAAATCCCCATCACGCTGGAATCCCTTATAGCCGGCGCTACAAACGGCGTTCTTTTTGTGGCCGTACTCCTGTGGTGTCGGGCGCTGTTTTACTGCCTGGACGGGGACCGGCTTTTGTATCTTTTCGGGAGGCGAGCGCCGAAAACGGCGCTGATTCTTTCCATGACGCTGCGATTCATTCCTATGCTCACCCGCCGGTTCCGGGAAATCCGGGCGGCACAGAGGGGCTGCGGCGGTACAGGAGTGGGAAAGCTTCGCTCCGGCGCCCTGTATTTCAGCGCGCTGGTCACCTGTGCCCTGGAGGACAGCGTCACCGCCGGGGCCTCCATGGAGTGCCGGGGAGGCAATCTGCCCGGCCGCAGCTTTTGGGCGCCCTACGTATTTACCCGGCGGGACAAGGGAATTACTGCCGTGATTTTTCTGTTTCTGGCGGGAACTCTGGCACTGACGGCAGCCGGTGCCGGGGCCTACCGATTTTATCCCGCCCTGTCCGGGATTTGGGACGCACAGTATTCTCTGCCGTTTTATTGTACATACGGTCTTTTCATGCTGCTTCCCTCTTTGTGGGAAATACAGGCGCATATATCCTACGCCCGGGCCATTTCCCGGGCCTTCCCCACCCCCGGTGGCGAGTAAACGAAAGGAGGTATTTCCATGCATCCATGCTTTACCATTGAAAATCTCTCCTTTACCTATCCGCAGGGCACGGCTCCCGTATTGGAGGACGTGTCCCTTGCGGTGGAAGAGGGGGCCTTTCTTCTGCTGTGCGGCAAAACGGGTTCGGGAAAAACCACCCTGCTGCGCATGCTGAAGCGGGAGATGACACCCCACGGTACCCTGCAGGGCAGGCGGCTGTATGGCGATACGGACATCGCCGCCCTGGACGGCCGCGTGTCCGCATCCAAGATTGGCTACATTATGCAGGATCCGGACGCCCAGCTGGTGTGCGATTCCGTCTGTCGGGAGCTGGCCTATGGACTGGAAAATTTAGGGACCCCTTCCGATACGATTCGCCGCACCGTTGCGGAAACGGCCAGCCGGCTGGGGCTTACCAATATATTCTACGCCCGCACCGACCGGCTTTCCAGCGGGCAGAAGCAGCTGGTGGCCCTTGCCGCAGTGCTTGCCATGGGCGCCAGAGTCCTTTTGCTGGACGAGCCCTGCTCCATGCTGGATCCCATCGCCGCAGCGGACTTCCTCGCCGTACTGGAGCGACTCCATCGAGAAGAGGGAATTACCATTATTATGACCGACCACCGCCTGGAAAGCGCGCTTCCCATCTGCAGCGGTGCGGTGGTGCTGGACAAGGGAAAGGTCATCTTTTCCGGCCCGGCAAAAGCGGCTCCTGCCGCCATCGCCGCGGCGGGGCTGGAGGCCGCCCTGCCCGCCGCCTCCAGGATTTTCCTGAAAACGGGCGGCGAGGGACCCTGTCCCCTTTCCGTTGGGGAGGGCAGACAGTATCTGTCCCGTATCACGGCCGGCGGAGCTTTGGAAGGGCAGACACCAAATTCCACGTCAAAGGATTCCACGGAACCGGTCCTCCGGGTACGGGACGCATGGTTCCGCTATCATAAAAAAGACTCGGACGTACTGCGGGGACTGGAGCTTTCTCTATATTCCGGAGAAGTGCTAGCCCTCCTCGGCGCCTGCGGCAGCGGCAAAACCACCGCCCTGTCCCTGATGGCGGGGCTGCTCCGCCCCTACAGCGGGGCAGTAAAACTCCCCCGTGAAAAAAATCCGGTGGCCATGCTGCCGGCAAACAGCGGGGATTTGTTTCTCCGGGATACGGTACGGGAGGATTTGGAGCTGGCAGCCGCGCACATGGGGCGCGGGCCACAGGCGGTACAGCAAACAGCGGCGATGCTGGGCGCCGCGCATCTTCTGAAGAAAAATCCCCGAGACCTCAGCGGGGGAGAGCGGCAGAAGTGCGCCCTGTGCCGGCTGCTGCTCACCGACGCGCCCATTCTTTTGCTGGACGAGCCGGCAAGAGGGCTGGATGCGCCGGCAAGAGGGGAGCTGTCCCGGATTCTGCGGGAGCTTGCCCGCAGCGGCAAGGCTGTGTTGTTTGTCACCCACGATGTGGAGTTTGCCGCGGACACGGCGGACCGGTGCGGTTTGTTTTTCGACGGAAAAGTGATCGCGCAGGAGGACGCTTTTTCCTTTTTTACAGGCAGTACAGCTTACACCACTGCGGCGCGGCGGATTTCTGCCGGAATCACGGGACCCGCGGTCACAGTGGAGCAAGTGGCGGCACTGCTGCAGGGGAGAGGAAACAAATGAAGAAACGGACTATTTTGCTGTTTTGCATTATTATCATTGCCGCCGCCCTGGGCGGAGCGATTCTGTTTCCCACAAAAGGCTGGGCCTGGGCCAGTCTGCTGATTGCAGCCGCCGCTCTGGTGCTTTCCTTTTCCGCCTTTGAGGGACGGCGGATGCGGGCAGGGGAAACCGCTATCCTGGCAGTGTTATGTGCGCTTTCCGTCTGTTCCCGGGCTGTTTTCGTATGGCTGCCCCATTTTAAGCCGGTGAGTGCCATGACCGTAATCTGCGGGATGTATTTGGGGCCCCAGGTGGGATTTTTTACCGGGGCGATGACCGCTCTTGTATCCAATTTCCTATTTGGGCAGGGGCCGTGGACGCCCTTCCAAATGCTCACCTGGGGAATCATTGGATTTTTGTCCGGCATCCTTGGAGGGCTGCTGAAAAAAAGCCGGATACTCCTTTTTGTTCACGGAGGGCTGTGCGGGATTTTGTTCTCTCTGCTGATGGATCTGTGGTCCATGGTGTGGCTCGCAGGAGAAGCAAGTCTGGGTACGTGGCTGGCGCTTATTGCCACTGCGCTGCCCATGACAGTGTCCTATGCTGTGTCGAATATCATATTTCTGGCGCTGCTGGCCGGTCCCATTGGAAAAAAGCTGGAGCGCATGCGGGTACAGTACGGCTTTTTTGCGGTATCTACCGGAGAATAAGTAGGACAATCCCCCTGTCAGCTTCGCTGACATCCCCCTTTGCACAAGGGGGCCTTATTTTACTTCTTAGCCTCCCCTGTGTAAGGGGAGGTGGCACGGCGCAGCCGTGACGGAGGGGTTGTAAAAGAAAAACAATCCCTCCGTCGACTATGTCGACAGCTCCCTTACACAAGGGAGCCTAGAATATATAAAATAATGTTGACTTGTCCCCCAAAGTAGTGATATAATATAATCCTATAAGTGGGCTTTTTTGCCCCGGAAAAAGGGTGTTGGGATATGACGGAAAATGTGCTGCTTTTTGCCTCCTCCAAGGGAGGGGTGGGAAAATCCACCGTGGCACTGGGTCTTGCCCGTGCCCTGGCCAGGGAAGGCCGCCGGGTGCTTCTAGCAGATTTTGATTTTAGCAGCCCCTGCCTGGATTTGCTCTGTGGGATGGAGGATCACGTGCTGTACACTGTGGCAGACGCGGCTCAGGGGCTCTGCACCCCGGAAAGTGCCCTCCTGCGCCCATATGAGAATTTAGATCTGTTTCTTCTGCCGTCCACGCAAAAAAACGCTCTTGCCGATATCGAAAAGTTACAAAAAGAGATCGGTCTTTTGGGGGACGCCGTGCGTCAAGCGGCGGAGCAAACCGATGCCGCCTATGTCCTATTGGACACAGGCGCCGGCATCAGCAGCGGTCTGGAGGCTGCGGCAACGCTTGCCAGCGGCGCCGTTATCGTCGCCGGCCACACGCCGGCCAGCATCCGTTCTGCCGAAGGTACCGGCCAACGATTGCTGGAACGCGGCATTGAACGTCTGCACCTGGTAATCAATCCATTTGACGTAAAAGGCGCTGGGGCAAAGAAGAGCATGCGCCACAGCATGCTGGAAATTATTGACGGAGTGGGAATCTCTCTGCTTGGGGTAGTACCCTATGATTACAACCTGCTCCTGTCCCAGGAAGGACATTCAGATGCAGGGCCGTCTGAGGCAGCCTTCGAGAACATCGCCGCGCGGCTGGAGGGAAAGGATGTCCCGCTGTTCTCCGGACTTCCAAAAATCCGCAAGTTAAAACGCACGTTATTCAGATAAAAATCCGGACAAAATAAAGGAAAGGCATGGTATTTGCACTATGGAAATCGCTTTGATTGCAGACGACGCAAAAAAGGAACTGATGACACAATTTTGCATCGCTTACTGCGGAATTCTCTCCAAGCACAAGCTGTGCTCCACCAGCATCACAGGCAGGTATGTCGCAGAGGCTACGGGACTGGAAATTGAAAAGCTGCTTCCCGGCAGCCACGGCGGTGTACAGCAGATTTGTTCCCGGGTATCCTACAACGAAATTGACGTGGTGCTTTTCTTCCGCAGTTCCGAGTGGGAGGCTACTCCAAGGGAAGAGGAGTACGAGCTGCTGCGCGCCTGCGACACGCAGAATATCCCCGTTGCAACCAACATTGCCACAGCGGAGGTCCTAATCACTGCCCTGGATCGGGGCGATTTGGATTGGCGCGAAATTGTCAATCCAAAATCTGACTACAACAGAAGGAAAACAAAACGGTTTTGATGGAAGCACTGAAAATACTTGCCGTAGGAGATGTAGTCCGCACCTGCGGCGTGGAATATCTTTCCGGAGGAAAGCTGCGGCGTCTGCGGGACATCCTCGGCGCACAGCTTGTGATTGTCAACGGAGAAAATTCATCTCATGACAACGGTCTGTCTCCTGACAGCGCCAGCGCTCTTTTGGAAGCGGGCGCCGACGTGATCACCGGAGGGAACCACACGCTGCGCCGAAAGGACATTGGTCCGTTTTTGGACGATCATACAAATGTGCTGCGTCCTGCAAACTATCCCAGCGATGCCCCTGGCTGCGGTTATACCATTACAGACTGCGCGGGCCGACGGGTGCTGGTGCTGAGTCTTGTAGGCACGACCTTCATGGAGCCACTGGACAGCCCCTTCAAGGTAGCGGATCATATTCTCTCTGCAAATGCCGGCCGGTACGACCTTGCCGTGGTGGATATCCATGCCGAGGCCACCAGCGAAAAGCTGTGTCTGGCACGGTATCTGGACGGACGAGTGTCGGCGGTGTTCGGCACCCATACCCACGTGCCCACAGCGGACGCACAGGTGCTCCCCGGGGGAACAGGGTACATCACTGACCTAGGGATGACCGGGTCCATGAATGGGATTTTAGGGGTGAAAACGGAAAGTGTGCTTCACAAGTTTTTGAAACGCACGCCGGTGTATTTTGAGTCGGCCGCAGGGGAATGTGCCGCACAGGGAGCGCTATTTACCATTGACCCTGCCACTGGGCGGTGCACTGGGGTGGAAAGAATGGATTTTTAAGAGAAGGCTTCCTCTGTGAATGGGTTTCGCCGACAGGGGGTGTCATCTTCACAACCCCTCCGTCAGCTCCGCTGACACCTCCCTAGGAGTTGCGTAGCAACTCCCGCACTGGGGAGGCTTGACTTAGATGGCTCCCTTGTGTAAAGGGGGATGTCTCCGCATGTGCGGAGACAGGGGGATTGTTCTCTTGTGAAAGTTCAAAATAACAACCCCTCCGTCAACTTCGTTGACACCTCCCCTTGCACAGGGGAGGCTTGGAGTAGGTAGGCTCCCTTGTGTAAAGGGAGCTGTCGACGTAGTCGACTGAGGGATTGTTTCCTTTACAACCCTTCCGACTCGCCTACGGCGAGCCACCTCCCCTTGCACAGGGGAGGCTTGGGTTTGTGCAGACTCCCTCATGGGGAGGCTTAAAATATAGAAAGGCCCAACGACATGGATCCCAAGAGCTTGAAAACATATATTTTGTCCGGCGGCATCGATGAAGGTCTGCTGGACTGCGGCGCCGATCCATGCCGGATGGATGTTCAGCGCCGGCGCTGTGCCGCTGCCGCAGAGCAATTTGCAGCACTGTTCGGGGAAAAGCAAACTGTTTCCCTGTATTCGGTGGGCGGCAGAACGGAAATCGGCGGCAACCACACAGATCACAACCAGGGCCTGGCGATCGCTGCCAGTGTAAACATGGACATTCTGGCGGTGGCCGCGCCCAATACTGACGGGAACATCACCATCCACAGTGAAGGATTTGCGCCGGATACAGTGGAACCCGGCATGGCGCAGACGCCGGATCCTGCCGCTTTCTTTACCTCCCGCGCCCTGATTGCCGGAGTGCTGCGGGGCTTTTTGGACAGAGGATATTCCACTGGAGGCTTCGATGCGTATACCACTTCCGCTATCCCCAAGGGAGCGGGGCTTTCTTCTTCGGCAGCTTTTGGCGTAATGGTTGGGAATATT
Organism: Clostridiales bacterium; assembly: GCA_018370615.1. GTDB lineage: Bacteria > Bacillota > Clostridia > Oscillospirales > CAG-272 > Avispirillum. Next base: position 5,056 of record JAGZAC010000006.1, on the reverse strand, counting down.
CTCAACCATCTGTACAACGGCGGAAAAATCGACAATACAGAGCTTGCAAAAATTGCCCAGTTTGCTGAAAACACTTTCTTCGGCAAACCATGCGGGCTGATGGATCAGCTGGCCTGTGCTGTGGGCGGCGTCATCCATATAGATTTTGAAAACCCTTTGCAGCCGGAGATACAAAACATCCCATGTGACCTCTCCGCTGCCGGTTATACAGTATGCATCGTAAATACCGGCGGAAGCCACGCAGATCTGGGCGAGGAATATGCTGCCATTCCCCGGGAAATGCAGCAGGTGGCTGCCCTGTTCGGTCGACCTGTGCTTCGGGGGCTGCGCCTACCGGACCTGCTGGAGCGTGCCGGGGAAATTCGGAGGGTCTGCGGGGACCGGGCGCTGCTGCGTGCGATTCACTTTGTAGAGGAAAACCAGCGGGTATGCAGGGAAACCGAAGCACTGACAGCAGGAGATATGCATACCTTTCTGAGGCTGGTAAAGGAAAGCGGTAGCTCCAGCCTCTGTTATCTGCAAAATGGATACGCCACAAAAAATCCCGCAGAGCAGGGAGTGCCCCTGGCACTCTGCCTTACGGAAGCTTTTCTTTCCGGAAAAGACGCCGCCTGGCGGCTGCACGGGGGCGGCTTTGCAGGAACGATTCAGGTATTTATTCCAACAGACCTTACAGACAGCTACAAGCACTACATAGAAACCTTTTTCGGCGAGGGCGCCTGTCACATTGCATCTATTCGGCAGGCAGGGGCTGTCTGCCTGTATAGAGAGGAAGCATAACATGCATAAAAAAACACGTTTTGCCCTGCTGATTTTGATAAATTTTATTTGGATGTTTCTGGTATATCAGGGCTGTATCCAGCTGGGCGCCCGCATGGAAAGCGCGCTGCCTTATCAAATCTGCACCATCGCCTTTGCCGCAGCGGCAATTGTGCTTTTCCTAGTTTACTGGATAAAAACCCATCCGAAAGAAGGCGCTGACAATGTTCCGGGGGACAAGGGAAAGGTGCTGCTTTCCTTTTTCTTTCCCATATTGGTTGTCTTTTTACTGGATTTTATCGACTTATATATTCTGCAGTATTTCAAACAGCTTTTGTCCTCGCTGGGCTGATCTACTGCTGCCGGCCGGGAGGTACTGCGGTACACCGCAAATACAAGTCCTCCGGGCCTGGAGCACATACTCCAAACGTATAAAATATGAAACTCAACCTTCCCAATAAGCTAACCATTATCCGTATCCTTCTGGTTCCTGTGTTCATGATTCTTCTCATTGCGGTACCGGATGAAACCCTATGCCGGGTGCTGGCCGCCGCAGTGTTTATCCTGACGGCGCTCACCGATATGCTGGACGGCAAGATTGCCAGAAAGCGAGGGCTGATCACCAACTTCGGCAAATTTATGGATCCCCTGGCAGACAAGTTTATGGTGTTCGGCGCACTGCTTTGCATTTTGTACCGGTTCGACTACATCCGTCCCGTGTTCATTTGGGCGGCGGCTATTGTCATGTTCCGGGAGCTGGCGGTCACCTCTATCCGTCTGGTAGCCAGCGGGCAGGAGGGACTGGTAATTGCAGCTAGCTGGCTTGGGAAAGTGAAAACGGTCACCCAGGTAGTGTGCATCGTTACTGTTTTGCTGGAGCCTGTGGTGCTGCCGTTTACCCCTTTTACCCAATGGCATATTCTTTCCTACATCACCATTGCGGCCATGACGGTGATGACCATTTGGTCCGGCGCTGATTACCTGCGCCACTACTGGAAGTTTATAACGCCCAACGAATAAAAAATATATATTGTTTTTTATCACAACCCCTCAGACGGCTTACGCCGCCAGCTCCCCTTACACAGGGAAGCCCTTGAAGATAAAATAATGCTGACATGCCCCCGGAGATGCTGTGCATCTCCCCACAAGGGCGCCTTGAAAATAAATTTGTATCGACATCTCCCCACAAGGGGGACCTAATCCAACTTCTAAGCCTCCCCTGTGTAAGGGGAGGTGGCATGGCGTAGCCATGACGGAGGGGTTGTAAAAGGAACAATCCCCCACCCGCTTCGCGGGAGCCCCCTTTGCACAAGGGGGCCTACACGAAACCTAAGCCTCCCCTGTGCAAGGGGAGGTGGCACGGCGCAGCCGTGACGGAGGGGTTGTAAAAGGAACAATCCCCCACCCGCTTCGCGGGAGCCCCCTTTGCACAAGGGGGCCTACACGAAACCTAAGCCCCCCCTGTGTAAGGGGAGGTGGCACGGCGAAGCCGAGACGGAGGGGTTGTTTAAGAAAGGCAATCTCCGTCGACTGGAGCCGCCCACATTGGAGAATTTACAACAATATGTAAAAGGAGCCTGGAAGTTCTTCTGGGCTCCTTCTTACCTGTTACTTTTTGCGCGTGGGTACAAAAGCAAAGATCAGGGCAATAATAATAACAATGATAATAATGGCAATAATTACGCCCCAGACACCTGCGTTGGACGCCTCTTCCTCTACGTCTTCCACCAGATCGTTTGTAGTGTCTCTGTCAGAGGTTGCATTACCATCGTCTCTGTCAGAAGTCGCAGCGTTGGTGTTATCGTCAGAGGTGTCTGTATCCCTGTCAGAGGTAGCGTCTGCGTCAGATGTGTCCCGGCTGTCGTCCATCCCATCGGAGGTATCGCCGCCGTCATTTCCCGCATCATGGTCTACATCGTCGCCCACTGTCCCGTCGTCCGGGTCCAGCATATCTCCGTCCGTGACGCCGTCACCGACATCGCTTCCGTCACCGGTAGCGTCTCTGGCCATTCCCGGACTGCCGGGAAGCATGTCAGAAATGGCCGCCGGAGCGGCGTCCTCTTCCACATATCCGGCACCTGCAGCAATGGGCAGAACTACACATACAGCTGCCAGCACCAGTACCGCAAAAAATACAGATATGACTTTTCTGTATTTCTGAAAATTCATTTGTGCATTCTCCTTTATAGGTAATAGATTTTTGCACAATGATAGTATCTCCCTATTTGGGCCGGTCTATGTGCCCCGCATCTGGAAGTTTTATTTAATGAAAGGGTTTTTTTCATGGAAAACAAGCGTTTTCAAAAAAAAGACAGCGGTTTTATCTGCGGCCACTGCGGCGCCGTGGTAGAGCCGTTGGGCTTTACCTCTCGAAACCACTGCCCCTTTTGTCTCTGGAGCCGCCATTTGGACAACCTGCCCGGTGACCGGACCAGCGAGTGCGGCGGTATGATGGAGCCGGTGTCCGCCGAGCCGGATCCCAAAAAGGGCTACATTCTTCACCATCGGTGCACCGTATGCGGAGCGCTGCGGCGCAACCGGGCCGCCTACGGCCCGGGCGTAAAGGTACAGCCGGACGACCTTACAAAAATTATCGCGCTCACAGGCAGGCATGACTAAGAGGAAGAGACGGGACATATAATATGGTATATGAGAAAGAAAAATTTTTTGCTGAATTTGAAAAAATGGCGGCCGCTGCAGAGCTGGACCGCTTTTGTACACCGGCAACAGAAGAACGGCTGTATGGCATCTCCAAAAATTTGGATGCGCAGGGCCGTCTTTTCAACCTTACCGCCATTACCGAACCCCAGGAGGTACTGGCAAAGCATTTTATCGACAGCCTTTTTGCGGCAAAGGAAGCAGAGGCGCTTTTAGATGGGGACCATTCCCAGGGAAATACCCTGCTGGATGTAGGCAGCGGCGCAGGATTTCCCGCCCTGCCCATCGCCGCTGCGCTGCCGGAAGTAGAAGTAACCGCGCTGGACAGTACGGCCAAAAAAATCGCTTATATTCGGGATACCGCTGACCTTTGCGGCATGGAAAATGTGCACACCCTGTGCACCCGGGCGGAAGAGGCCGGCCGGGGAGCGCTGCGGGAGCAGTTTTCTCTGGTCACTGCGCGGGCAGTGGCCAGGCTGCCCATACTGCTGGAGCTGTGCACCCCATTTGTCAGGGTGGGCGGATATTTTATCGCCATGAAGGGCAGCACAGCTATGGAGGAAGAAGCGCAGGCAAGAGAAGCCGCTGCGCTGCTTTCCTGCAAGCTTCTCAGAATTACGCCATATTCCCTGCCCGCCTCGGAAGAAAAACGATTTTTACTGATTTACAGAAAAAATTCCCCCACATTACCTACATATCCCCGCAGCGCGGCACGGATTACAAAAAAACCGCTGCTCCCGTCATTCCCCCGCAGCACCGGGGAAAAAATTCCCTCGGGCAACAAAAACAAATTTTAATCTCTCCCCTGTTTTTCCTTTATATTTTCTCCGGACATGCTATCCTGTATACAGAAATTATAAAGTAAAGGAAGCGGTAAAATGGCAGGAACAATGTTTTTTAGGCAAACAAAAAAAGTACAGGAGGCGGAAAACACAAAAATTTTTGACGCGCCAGGGCTGCGGGAAGACAGTGGGCTTTTTTCTCTGGGAGAAAAAAGCCGCGTGCAGATGATTTTTATGCTCTCTCCTTCGGAAATCACCCCCAATCCGTCGCAGCCCCGTCGGTTTTTCACGGAGGATGCAATTTTGCGTCTGGCGGACAGCATCCGCATTCACGGAATCATTCAGCCCCTGGCAGTGCGCAAGCCGGAGGGGGGAAACGGATATGAGCTGGTGGCGGGAGAACGCCGCCTGCGGGCGGCAAAGCTGCTGGGGCTGGAGCAGGTACCCTGTGTGCTGATGCAGGCGGACAGTGAAGAATCTGCCCATCTGGCGATTATCGAAAATATTCAGCGGGAAAACCTGAATATGTTTGAGCAGGCTGCGGCCATCTACACCCTGATGCAGGTCCACTGCCTGACCCAGGAGAAAATTGCGGCGCAGCTGTCCTGCTCCCAGTCTTATGTGGCAAATAAGCTGCGGCTGCTGCGGATTCCCGAGGAGGAGCGGGATGAGATTCTTGCTGCATCTCTCACGGAACGGCACGTACGCGCGCTGCTCCGGATCAAGGACAGCGCCCAGCGCAGGAGCGTGCTGCACACCATCATTCGCCGGGACATGAACGTAGCGGCCACGGAAGAATATGTGGATCGAATCGTCGCCTCTGCAAAAGAGGCTGAACAGGGCACTGCGAAGTCGGG
>JAGZAC010000005.1 GCA_018370615.1 Clostridiales bacterium | reverse complement strand
CATTGCCCAACGCCACCATCAAGGTAAAGCTGCCCAATGAGATGATTGTGACCGCACACATTTCTGGGAAGCTGCGCATGAACTATATCAAGATTTTGCCCGGAGATAAGGTGACGGTGGAGGTGTCCATCTACGACCCCACAAAGGGCAGGATCACATGGCGTACAAAGTAACACAGCATATACGCTGTAGGAACGCAAATCGGCAAATCAAAGAAAGGCGGTTGTTACTGTGAAAGTAAAACCTTCTGTAAAAAAGATCTGCGAAAAGTGCAAAATCATCAAAAGACATGGCCGCGTCATGGTCATTTGTGAGAATCCCAAGCACAAGCAGAGACAGGGCTGAGCCCAAGAGAAAGACGGCCCAGGCGGGCCCCAACCAACGAAATCCGAAAGAGGTGAAAAAAAGCTATGGCTCGTATATCCGGTGTTGATATTCCCAACCAGAAGCGCGTAGAATATGCGCTGACTTATATCTACGGGATCGGACTGAAAAGCTCCCAGGATATTCTTGCAAAAACCGGCATCAACCCCGACACACGCGCAAAGGACCTGACGGAAGAGGAAATTGCAAAGCTGCGTGACGAAATCGAAAACAACTACACAGTGGAGGGTGAGCTCCGCCGTGAGGTTGCAATGAACATCAAGCGTCTGGTAGAGATCAACTGCTACCGGGGCATCCGGCACAGAAAAGGCCTTCCCGTGCGGGGGCAGCGGACCAAAACCAACGCGAGAACCAGAAAGGGTCCGGCAAAGACCATCGCGAATAAGAAGAAGTAAAGGAGTGAGTTGATTTCATGGCAAATGTAAAGAAAACCATCAAGAAGCGCCGCGACCGTAAGAATATTGAAAGCGGGGCCGCACACATCCGCTCCAGCTTCAACAATACGATCATTACCATTACAGACCTTCATGGAAACGCAGTTTCCTGGGCGTCTGCAGGGGAAATGGGATTCAAAGGCTCCAGAAAGTCTACTCCGTATGCAGCGCAGACAGCAGCTGAGACGGCAGCGAAGCTGGCTATGGAGCATGGAATGAAAACGGTAGAAGTATACGTGAAGGGTCCGGGCAGCGGACGGGAAGCAGCCATTCGCGCACTCCAGACTGCCGGTCTGAACATTACCCTGATCAAAGACGTAACACCTATCCCGCATAACGGTTGCCGCCCTCCGAAGCGCCGCCGTGTATAACCTTTAAGGAGGAAGAATTTAATGGCAAGATATACAGGACCTTCCTGCAAGCTCTGCCGCAGAGAAGGAAAGAAGCTGTTTCTGAAGGGAGACCGTTGTCTCTCCGACAAATGCGCAGTATCCAGACGTGCAACTGTTCCCGGTCAGCATGGCGCAGGCCGCAAGACCGTGAAGGAATACGGCATGCAGCTGCGGGAGAAGCAGACTGCCCGCCGCTACTATGGCGTGCAGGAAAAGCAGTTTAAGAAATACTATGTGAAAGCGGACAAAAAGAGCGGTATCGCCGGTGAAAACCTGCTGTCCATTCTGGAAAGCCGCTACGACAACGCAGTATACAGAATGGGTCTGGCCTCCAGCCGTAAGGAAGCAAGACAGCTGGTGCGTCACGGCCACTTTACCCTCAACGGGAAAAAGGCGGACATTCCCTCCATCATCCTGAAGGTGGGTGATGTGATCGAACTGCGGGAAAAGAGCCGCTCCAGTGAGAAGTTCAAGGAGCTCATCGAGGGAATGGCAAATGTAACTGCACCCAAGTGGCTGGATCTGAATAAGGATGCAGTCAGCGCCAAAGTGGTTGCAATGCCTGCCCGTGACGACGTAGACTTCGACTTTAATGAACAGCTGATTATCGAGCTTTATTCTAAGTAATAACCTGCCATGCTGCAACATACAGGCGGCAAGAAAAAACGTCGGATGCAAGGCAGCTTCCGATGTGCCGTGTTGGGTATTGCAGCAATGTTCCTGCCCCTTTTTGCGCGGGGCGTCAAAAGGATCTATGAAAGAATTAACAGGAGGTTGTTACAATGATTGAAATAGAAAAGCCGAATATCGTGACGCTGAACATGAGTGATACAGGAGAGTCGGGAACCTTCGTGGTGGAGCCTCTGGAAAGAGGCTACGGAATTACCCTAGGCAATTCCCTGCGCCGCGTTCTGCTCAGCTCCCTTCCCGGCGTCGCTGTTACAAGCATCAAAATCGATGGCGTACTTCACGAAATCTCCACCATTGACGGTGTGAAGGAAGATGTAACGGAAATCGTCCTGAATGTAAAGGGAATCACAGCGCGGCTGCATTCTGTAACCACCAAAACGGTTATGCTGGATATGACCGGTCCCTGCGATGTAACGGCAGGGGATATTAAGCAGGATGCGGATATTGAAATCCTCAATCCGGAGCACCATATTGCTACGCTGGGAGATAATGTGCGCCTGCACATGGAGCTCAACTTTGCCAGAGGCAGAGGCTATGCCTCTCAGCAGAGAAATAAGCAGGACTACTTGGATGAAAACCAGGGAGTCAGCGCCCCGGTGGGTACGATTTTTACCGACTCCATCTTTACACCGGTATATAATGTAAACTACAACGTGGAAAACACCCGTGTAGGAAACATCACAGACTTTGACAAGCTGACAATAGAGATTTTGACCAATGGCACCATCTCGGCCAAAGAAGCGATTTCATTGGGCGCCAAGATACTCAACGAACATCTCAACCTGTTCGTGGATCTTTCAGATGAGGCGAAAAACGCTGAAATTATGGTGGAAAGCGTAGCGACAGTGAAAGAAAAAGTACTTGAGATGACCATTGAGGAGCTTGACATGTCCGTTCGCAGCTTCAACTGCCTGAAGCGGGCGGGCATTGATACGGTGGAAGACCTGATCAATCGGACAGAGGACGAAATGATCCGGGTTCGAAACCTTGGAAAGAAATCGCTGGAGGAAGTTATCGCGAAGCTGCATTCTCTCGGTTTGGAACTGAAGAAGGAAGACGAGTGAGACTTTCCCAAAACTAGTATTGCGAAAAGGAGGACATGAACATGCCCGGAACAAGAAAGCTTGGCAGGCCGACGGCCCATAGAAACGCCATGCTCCGCGGAATGGTAACCTACCTGCTGGAGAACGGTAAGATTGAGACCACACTGACCCGTGCGAAGGAAGTCCGTTCTATGGCAGAGAAGATGATAACACTCGGCAAGAAAAATACCCTTGCCTCCCGCCGTGCAGCGCTTGCATATATTACAAAGGAAGATGTGGTGAAGAAGCTGTTTGATCAGATTGCACCAAAATACGCTTCCCGTAGCGGCGGATACACGCAGATTTATAAGCTGGGCCCCCGCCGGGGCGACGCGGCGGAAATGGCCATGATCAAATTGGTCGATGAAACTGCTGAATAATGAAAAAAGGAGGAGGGCGTAGTGCGCCTTCCTCCTTTTACGTTTTTAAAACTTTATACGCGCCGCAAAAGGCGGAACGGAGATGAATATGCATAATATAACAGTTCAATTTAAATCTTCGCTTCCTTACTCCATGGAGGGAGTCATAGATCAGGACACCCCCATCAAGGTCTCCTCCGGCACATCCGTTTCATTGGAGCTTGCCCCAGGCGTGCACACACTGCGGGCAGCGATTCCCTACCGGGGAAACGAAATGGGTACAGTACAAGCGGAAATTGAAATAAAACCAGAGATGCAGTATAAGATACTTTACAAATTTATAGCAATGCAGACACGCGGCGTTCTCGCTGTAAAAGAAAAACGCGGAGAAGGACAGGAGATCGAGGTGGCGAAATTCTCTGGCGCCCTCACTAGCCAGGGAATTTTGCGTCAAGCTCTTTTGATTGCTCTATTGATTTATTTTATTTTTATTTTTATACGTTATTTTCTTTACTAAAGTATAACAAAGCGAGGAGAACCATATAGATAATACGACAATCCGGTATCGGACAAAAGTGAACCGATACATTTAAAGTGTTTACCATGGTAGGGATACTTTTAAGAATGCTTCTTTCTTAATTGTTTTAATTTGCGAAAATAAACGTAAATATACAGAATTTGCTTCGGCAAGCATATTATCGGTTTTTCTGGGAAACCCTTACCTTGAAAAGAGCAGGGGGTGTTCCCATGAAAAAATCAGGATTTTTATATGTCTGCTGGGGAATCATGCTGCTGAGTGTGATTTTGACGGGAATTGTATGCGGAGCAGATGCGGCGGAAACGAACCAGCAGGAAGCAGTTGCCTGTGTTGCAGAGGAGGGAGAAGGCGCAGGGGAAAGTATTGCCCTCACCCAGGCGGAGAAAACCCTGCTGGCACGGTTGGTCAGTACAGAGTGTCAGGGGGAGCCGTATCTCTGCCGTGTGGCCGCGGCTGCAGTGGTCCTCAATCGAGTGAAGGATGACGGTTTCCCAAGTTCGGTAGTGAATGTCGTTTTTTCCGCAGGCGCTTTTTCCAGTGTAGAGAAAGGGGAACTAGGACAGAATATTACAGACGAGGACTTGCAGGTTTCCCTGGAGGCAGTTTGTCAGGCGGCGGGCGGAGAAGATCCTACCGGAGGTGCGCTGTATTTTGCCAGAGAAGACGACGTTCGGGCGGAGGGGATTAGTGTAACCTTCCGTGCCGGCGGGATGATATTTGGGTGGTAGTAAGGCGGTATTTTTTAGAGGTGAAACAACCCCTCCGCCGCAACAGAGTTGCGGCACCTCCCTTTACACAGGGGAGGCTCTGGGTTCCGTACAGGCTCCCTTGTGCAAAGGGAGCTGTCGACGTAGTCGACTGAGGGATTGTCCGTTTTTTTATTACAACCCCACCGTCATGGCTGCGCCATGCCACCTCCCCTTACACAGGGGAGGCTTGTGTTTGTCTAGGCTCCCTTGTGGGGAGATGCGCAGCATTTCCGGGGGCTGAGGATTGTTCCCCAAAGCCGCTCATTAATATTTATACAAAGCCCGGAAGGGCTTTTTTCTTTCTATTGTGCATGTCTCCAAATCCGAACAATTCACACTTTCCTCCTTGACAATTAAAAATCTTCAATGTATAATTATACAAATATAATGAGTAAATAAACAGTTAATTATGTAGCTTGTATTTCTGCAACACAATTCTAAGAAAGGACGGTTGTCGGATTTATGACAAAAGTATTTATTGACGGCAAAGAAGGCACAACGGGCCTGCAGATTTGGGAGCGGCTGGCGAATCGAGACGACATAGAGCTGCTGGTGCTGCCAGAACATCTGCGAAAGGACCCCGCTGCCCGCAGACAGGCGCTGAACAGCTGCGATATTGCCTTTTTCTGTCTGCCGGACGCTGCGGCAAGGGAAGCGGCAGCTATGATTGAAAATCCGACAGTTCGTGTCATTGATGCCTCTACTGCCCATCGAACGTCTTCGGGCTGGACCTATGGCTTTCCGGAGCTTTCTGCCGATATCCGAGAATCTATTGCGTCTGCCTCCCGGGTGGCCAATCCCGGCTGCCATGCCAGCGGATTTATCGCCCTGGTTCGTCCCCTGGTGGCCACGGGACTCCTCTCCAAGGATGCGGCGCTCTCCTGCTTTTCTATCACCGGATACAGCGGCGGCGGCAAAGGAATGATTGCGGAATATGAAACCGAATCTCGCAGCGCACTTTTGGACGCTCCCCGGCAGTACGGCCTTTCCCAGAGACATAAGCATCTGCCGGAAATGCAGATTTTGTGCGGCCTTTCCAGTGCCCCCATTTTTTGTCCCATCGTGGCGGATTATACCTGCGGCATGGAAGTGACCGTTCCTCTGTTCGCAAATATGCTGCGCGGCATTGTGGCAGATGTGCGCAGTATTTATCAGGAGCTGTATACAGGCCCGGTGGTCCGATACTGCCCGGATGCAGATGAGGAGGGATTCCTTTCGGCTGGGAGGTACGCCTGCTGGGATGGAATGGAAATTTCCGTCCATGGAAACGATGAACGTATTCTTTTGTGCGCCCGATATGACAATCTTGGCAAGGGAGCCTCCGGCGCGGCAGTCCAAAGCTTTAACATCATGACCGGACAAGAGGAGACGAAGGGTCTTCGGATGGACACTTCCCCACAAGGGGAGAAGCTGTGAAGCTTGGAACAGCCGTTGACTTATCAGCGGAAACAAAGTATAATATAAAGAAGGATTTGAATAAATGGTGACTGATATGGATTTTGTGGAAGGCGGCGTCTGTGCCGCAAAGGGATTTAAGGCAGCAGGGGTGCACTGCGGCATCCGGAAAAATAAAACGAAAAAGGATCTGGCGCTGATTGTCAGTGAAAAACGGGCGGCGGCGGCCTGCGTATATACAAGAAATCTGGTGAAGGGCGCGCCCATTGGAGTGACAAAGGCCCATGTGGCAGACGGGTATGCCCAGGCGATCATCTGCAACAGCGGCATTGCCAACACCTGCGCCAGCGACGGTGTGGAAACGGCAAACGGTATGTGCGACATCGCGGCCCAGGCGCTGGGAATTCCAGAGCAGGATATTGTCGTGGCATCCACTGGAGTCATCGGACCCTCCCTGCCACTTGCGCCGATACGCGCCCATATAGGAGAGCTTGTAGCCGGCTTATCTGCAGACGGCAGCGGGGACGCAGCCACTGCCATTATGACTACGGATACGGTGAAAAAAGAGGCGGCAGTTTGTTTTCAGGTGGATGGTGTAGAGTGCAGAATCGGCGGCATCGCTAAGGGAAGCGGCATGATCCATCCCAATATGGCTACCATGCTGGTGTTTGTCACCACGGACTGCGATATTTCCCAGGAAATGCTCCAGAAGGCCCTTTCGGCGGATGTGGTGGACTCCTTCAATATGGTCAGCATTGACGGGGATACCTCCACCAACGATATGGTGACGGTGCTGGCAAATGGAATGGCGCAAAACCCAAAAATTACCGAAGAAGGTCCTGCCTATACGGCCTTCTGCCAGGCGCTGGCGGCGGTGACACGGTCTCTGTGCCGCATGCTGGCGGCGGATGGAGAAGGAGCGACCAAGCTGCTGGACTGCACCGTGTCCGGCGCGCCGGACGCAGCTGTGGCAAAGACAGCAGCGAAAAGTGTCATATGCTCTTCCCTTGTGAAAACCGCTATGTTCGGCGCTGATGCCAATTGGGGCCGCGTTTTGTGTGCGCTGGGCTATGCCGGAGTGGCGCTGGATCCGGAAAAGATCGATGTTTCCTTTAAAAGTGCCGCAGGGGAGGTTGCTGTGTGCAAAAACGGCGCCGGAATTCCCTTTGACGAGGACAGCGCAAAGAGGATTCTTTCCCAGAATGACATCCAAATCTGCATAGATCTGCACAGCGGTGCCGCCAGCGCCCAGGCGTGGGGCTGCGATATGACCTATGATTATGTAAAAATAAATGGAGATTACCGGACATGAGTGAACAAAAGCCCAGCGCGGAAGTCACCTCTCAGGTGCTCATTCAGGCGCTGCCGTATATTCAAAAATATAAGGATAAAACCATCGTGATCAAATACGGCGGCAACGCCATGATCAACGAGGAGCTGAAGGACGCGGTCATGGGTGACATCGTCCTGCTCAGCGCCATCGGCATCAAGGTGGTGCTGGTCCACGGCGGCGGTCCCGAGATCACCGATATGCTCCGCCGGGTGGGAAAGAAAAGCGAGTTTGTAGACGGGCTGCGGGTCACTGACCGGGAAACGGCGGAGATTGTTCAAATGGTGCTGGCGGGTAAGGTCAACAAAAGCCTGGTGGATCTGGTCACCCGAAAGGGCGGAAGAGCCATCGGCCTGTGCGGCATCGATGGGGGCATGATTCGGGCCAGGGCGGTGGACAGCCGGCTGGGATACGTAGGAGAAATTACCGATATTGATACCCGTCCCATTGCCGATATGCTGGAGCGGGGATATATTCCCATCATCTCCACGGTAGGCAGTGACGGAGAGGGAAATGTCTATAATATCAACGCGGATACGGCGGCTTCCCGGATCGCGGGAGCACTCCAGACGGAGTCCCTCATTATTATGACGGATGCGCCCGGCGTGCTTCGGGAGAAGACAGACCCGGATACGCTGATTTCCAAAATATTTGTGTCCGACACTCTGCGTCTTGCCAGAGAAGGGGTACTGGACGGGGGGATGATTCCCAAGGTGGACTGCTGTAAGGACGCCATCCGCCGAGGCGTAGGCCGGGTATTTATCATTGACGGCCGGGTTCCCCATTCTATTTTGATTGAAATTTTTACGGATTCGGGGCTGGGCACCATGTTTGTAGGCGGCTGAAGCTCCGGCGAAAATTTTTAGAAAAGGACGATGCTGGTATGGAAAATATAATGGATTTGACAAACACATATATTGCGAAAACCTATAACCGCACCCCTGTACAGCTGGTCCGGGGAGAGGGCTCCCTGGCCTATGACACAGAGGGGAAACGGTATATTGACCTTGGGACCGGTATAGCGGTCAATATCTTCGGCATCGCAGACCCTGCATGGATGCAGGCGGTGACCGCTCAGCTGTCCTGCCTGCAGCATACGTCCAACATTTACTATAGCGAGCCGGCGGCGCGCCTTGCCCAGATGCTCTGCCAGCGTACGGGAATGGAGCGGGTGTTTTTCTCCAACTCCGGCGCCGAGGCAAACGAGTGTGCCATAAAAACAGCCCGCCGGCGGGCGTATCTTACATATGGGGATGAATCTCACAGCACGATCATTACCCTGAAGGGCTCCTTCCATGGCCGGACCGTCACCACCCTGTCCGCCACCGGACAGGACAGCTTCCACACGGAATTCGGTCCCTTTACTCCGGGCTTTGTCTACGCACAGCCGGGGGATACGGAGGATCTGCGCCGTCTGGCAGACAGCCACGGCTGCTGTGCTGTTATGCTGGAGACCATCCAGGGAGAGGGCGGCGTCCATGTGCTGGACGGGGCGTATATCCAGGCGGTGTGGCAGCTGTGCCGGGAGCGGGACATGCTGCTGATTATCGACGAGGTGCAGACCGGCAACGGCCGGTGCGGCAAGCTGTATTCCTATATGCACTATGACATTACGCCGGACATCGTCACCACGGCAAAGGGACTGGGCGGAGGACTGCCCATCGGCGCTACGCTGCTGGGCAGCCGGTGCGCCGACGTGCTCACGCCGGGCTCCCACGGCTCCACCTTTGGCGGCAATCCGGCAGTGGCGGCGGGCGCCGCCAGCATCCTCAGCCGGATTGACGACGCGCTTCTTGCAGGGGTGCTCCACAAAGAGGAACTGATTCGGGAGGCTCTTGCAGGTGCCCCTGGAGTACTGGAGATTACTGGCCGGGGACTGATGCTGGGAATTCGGTGCACAAAGCCGGCGGGCGAAATTATGGCCCGGGCAGCGGAGAAGGGCGTTCTGGTGCTGACGGCAAAGGATAAGGTACGCCTGCTGCCTGCGCTGAATATTCCGGAGGAACTGCTGTTGGAAGCATTGGAAATACTGAAAAAGGAAATTGCGGAGTGAAACATTTTTTGACCATATCGGATCTGCAGCCCAAACAGATCCACGAAATTCTGAACCTGGCGGATCAGCTGAAATATGAGAAGCAGCATCATATTTCCCACCTGCTGCTTCAGGGGAAAACCCTGGGGATTGTGCCGGGGAGCTCTTCCTCCCGCACGCGTATCTGCCTGGAGGTGGGGATGTATGACCTGGGCGGACAGGCGGTGTCTATGCCGGCGGACAGCCTCAGAGAACAGGATGGTTCCCGGATTCGGGAGAGCGCCCAGTGCTACTCTCGCTTTGTGGATGTCATCGCCCTGCGGGCGCTTTCCCACCCGGTGCTCACTGCCTTTGCAAAGGAAAGCGGTGTCCCGGTGCTCAACGGTGCGTCGGATCTGGCGGACCCCTGCGGCGCCCTGGCGGATCTGATGACCATTCGGGAACGGTACGGCTCTTTCCAGGGCCTGCGCCTCTGCTATGCCGGACCTGCCGGTGCTGCCGCAAACAGTCTCATTGCCGGGGCGCTGTCCTTGGGTATGGAGGTGGCTGCCCTGCCTGTGCCCTGCAGAGAAACGGACGGACAGCCGCTTGGTGGTGAGGGCTGGACGAAGCCCTCCGGACTCCTGGACGCCGCCGCAGGTGCCGATATTTTGTACACAGGCCCCCATGCTCCGTGGGGAGAAATTGACGGCACGATTGTCGCCGCAGGAGCCGCGGACATGCTTGTGCTCCACAGACATCCGGCAAACCGAGGCGGAGAGCTGTCAGAGCAGGTCTTCGCCGCACATACAGAGGAAATATATGACCAGACAGAAAACAAGCTCCATGTCATCAAGGCACTCCTTGTAAAGCTGCTGGGGCAGTAAAATAGAATTAGCAGGACGGAAAAAGAGAGAAAGGTGTAATGGGTATATGAAAAAAGCGTATTTGATTTTAGACGGGGGGCAGGTGTTTGAGGGATACCGCTTCGGTGCCGAGGGGGATGCCCTGGGCGAGCTAGTATTCACCACCGGCATGGTGGGGTATATCGAGACACTGACAGATCCCAGCTACTACGGACAGATTGTGCTGCAGACTTTTCCGCTTATCGGGAACTACGGCATCATTAGCGAGGATTTTGAAGGAAAGCCCGCCGCCAGAGGATACGTGGTGCGGGAGTGGTGCGACACCCCTTCCAATTTCCGCAGCGAGGGCACAGTGGACGAATTCCTGAAAAAAGCAGGCATCCCCGGTATTTGGGGTGTGGATACCCGGGAGATTACTCGAATCATTCGGGAGCGGGGCGTGATGAACGCTATCATCGCGGACAGCGTGCCTGCAGATTTGTCCCAAGTACATTCATATACCATTACAGATGCGGTGAAAAATGTGTCCTGTGCTGCACCGATTACGTACCCGGCTCAGGGGGAGGAAAATTTCAAAGTTACCCTCATCGACTACGGTTTTAAAATGAATATTGTTCGGGAACTGATAAAACGCGGCTGCGCTGTCACTGTGGTGCCTTATCATACGCCTGCGGAGGAGATTCTCGCCGCCCGTCCCGACGGGGTGATGCTTTCCAACGGCCCAGGAGACCCGGAGGAAAATGTGGAAAGTATCCGGGAGATTCAAAAGCTGCTGGGGAGGGTTCCGATTTTTGGTATCTGCCTGGGGCATCAGCTGCTGGCGCTGGCAAACGGCGGGAAGACCGTAAAGCTGAAATACGGCCACAGAGGTGCCAACCAGCCTGCAAAGGAGCTGTACGGCAAGCGGACATACATCACCAGCCAGAATCATGGCTATGCGGTGGTGTCCGACAGTATCGGAGACGTGGGCCGCGTCACCATGATCAACGCAAATGACGGCACCTGCGAGGGAATTGAATATCCCACCCTCCATGCCTTCTCTGTCCAGTTCCACCCGGAGGCATGCTCCGGTCCGCTGGATACCAATTATTTGTTTGACCAGTTCTTCACATGGATGGGAGGGAAAGAAAATGCCGCTGAATAAAAGTATCAAAAAAGTCCTGATGATTGGAAGCGGACCCATCGTAATCGGTCAGGCAGCAGAATTTGACTATGCAGGCGCCCAGGCGTGCCGGGTGCTGAAAAAGGCAGGGGTCAACGTAGTGCTGGTGAACTCCAACCCAGCGACCATTATGACAGACAACGCCCTTGCAGATGAGATATATCTGGAACCGCTGACGGTGGAGACGGTCAAGCGGATTATTGAAAAAGAACGGCCCGACAGCCTCCTTGCGGGGCTGGGAGGACAAACCGGTCTGACCCTGGCCATGCAGCTGTCCAAGGACGGATACCTGGAGGAGCAGGGGGTGCGCCTGCTGGGCACGGATGCCCGTGCCATCGACCGGGCGGAGGACCGGCAGATGTTCAAGGACACCATGGCAAAAATCGGACAGCCTGTGGTTCCCTCCGATATTGCAAACACCGTAGACGGCTGTGTGGAAGTAGCCCAGCGGATCGGTGGATATCCGGTGATTGTGCGGCCTGCCTTCACTCTCGGCGGCGGCGGCGGCGGCGTGGCTTACTGCGAGGAGGAGCTGCGGGTGATTGCCCGCACTGGTCTGGACGTGTCTCCGATTACCCAGGTGCTCATCGAGCGGTATATCGCCGGCTGGAAGGAAATTGAATTTGAAGTGATGCGGGACGCCGCTGGAAACACCATCGCCATCTGCTCCATGGAAAATGTTGATCCGGTGGGCATCCATACGGGAGACTCTATTGTAGTGGCCCCGGCCCTCACCCTTGCGAATAGAGAATATCAGATGCTGCGCTCCGCCTCCCTGGACATCGTGTCGGAGCTGGGCATCGTGGGTGGCTGCAACTGCCAGTTCGCCCTGAATCCAGATTCCTTTGAATATGCGGTCATTGAGGTAAACCCCCGGGTTTCTCGTTCTTCCGCTCTGGCCTCCAAAGCGACAGGATACCCCATTGCAAAAGTAACCACCCAGCTGGCGCTGGGCTATACCCTGGATGAAATCCAAAATGAAATTACCGGAAAAACCTGTGCTTGCTTTGAGCCTACCGTGGACTACGTAGTGCTGAAGTTCCCCAAGTGGCCCTTTGACAAATTTGTCAATTCCAGCCGGAAGCTGGGCACCCAGATGAAGGCCACCGGTGAGGTCATGTCCATTGCTCCCTCCTTTGAGATGGCGGTGATGAAGGCGGTCCGGGGCGCGGAAATTTCCCAGGACACCCTGAACATGCAGCCGAAAACGGCGCAGCCGCTGCGAGAGCGTCTGGCGGCTCAGGACGACGTGCGTTTGTTCACTGTATTTGAGGCGCTCAAGAGCGGCATGGATATTGAAGAAATTTACAGTATTACAAAAATTGACCGCTGGTTTTTGAGTAAGCTGCTGAAGTTGGCGGAATTTGAAAAGAAAATTGCCGGCGGACTGTCTGATGAAGACTACTTTACGGCCAAAAAGCTGGGCTATACAGATGCGGCCCTCACAGCACTCACCGGGCGCAGGGATCTTCCCGGCGCCACGGCAGTGTACAAAATGGTGGACACCTGCGGCGCAGAGTTTGCTGCCCAAACCCCCTATTTCTATTCCACCTACGATACGGAATGCGAATCCCGCTCCTTCCCCAAAAGCGGCAAGCCGGTAATTATGGTGCTGGGCAGCGGCCCTATTCGGATCGGGCAGGGCATCGAGTTCGACTATTCCTCCGTCCACTGTGTGTGGACCCTCAAGGAGCTGGGCTACGATGTGGTCATCGTCAACAACAACCCGGAGACGGTTTCTACCGACTATGATACCGCCGATCGGCTGTACTTCGAGCCCCTGTGCCCGGAGGACGTAATGAACATCATCAAGGCGGAAAAACCCATCGGCGTGGTGGTGGCCTTTGGCGGACAGACGGCCATCAAGCTGACCAAGTTTTTGGATCAAAACGGCATCCAAATTTTGGGCACCTCCGCTGACGGTATCGATATTGCCGAGGACCGGGAGCGGTTTGACAAGCTGCTGGAGGAGTTCTCCATCCGTCGACCCAAAGGGCAGGGCGTCATGACCATGGAAGAGGCACTGGCCGCGGCAAACGAGCTGGGCTATCCTGTTTTGCTGCGTCCCTCCTACGTCATCGGCGGCCAGAATATGACCATCGCCTATGATGACGAAAGCGTGCGCCGGTATATGAAGATCATCCTCTCCGGGGAGATCGACAACCCGGTGCTGGTGGACAAATACATGATGGGTACAGAGCTGGAGGTGGACGTTATCTCCGACGGCAAGGACGTGCTCATCCCCGGCATTATGGAGCATATCGAGCGGGCGGGCGTCCACTCGGGAGACTCCATTGCCGTGTATCCGCCCTATAATCTCAATGATTTGATGCTGGAAAAGGTCATTGACTGTTCTACAAAGCTTGCCCTTTCCCTGGGTACCAAGGGGCTGGTCAATATTCAGTATCTCATCTATCACGGAGAACTGTATGTGATCGAGGTGAACCCCCGCGCGTCCCGTACCGTTCCCTATATCAGCAAGGTCACCGGCGTGCCCCTGGTGGACATCGCCAGCCGGGTAATGACCGGCGCGGCCCTGGCAGATCTGGGCTACGGCACAGGTCTGTATAAGACGCCGCCCTACTTTGCAGTAAAGGTGCCCGTGTTCTCCTTTGAAAAGCTGTCCGACGTAAACTCCATTCTGGGGCCGGAGATGAAATCTACCGGCGAGGTGCTGGGCATCGGTCGGACTATGGCGGAAGCCCTGTTCAAGGGACTTACCTCCGCAGGCTTCGATTTGAAGCTTCCGAGTCACGGAAAAATCGGCGCGCTGATCAGCGTGTGCGAGCACGACAACTTTGAAGTGGTGACACTGGCGAAGAAATTCCACGATTTGGGCATTGAAATCTACGCCACTCCGGATACGGCGAAGGCGATTGCGCAGCTGGGCATAGAAGTGCATACCGTGCGCGGCATGGACCAGGGGGATGACATGATGCAGCTGCTAGAATCCGGCAAGGTCAGCTATGTAATCTATACCGGGGCCGTGCACGACGATACGGTGGGCGATTACATTATCCTCCACCGCCGGGCCATCCAGTTATCCATCGCGTGCCTTACTTCGCTGGATACGGCAAATGCGCTTGCGGATATTTTTGCATCTCGTTATAACCAGCAAAATACGGAGCCGGTGGATATCAACAACATGCGGACAAAGCGGCAGCGGGTGCGCTTCTCCAAAATGGAGGGCAGCGGAAACGACTATATCTTCATCGACAATTTCGATGAAAAAATCACCTGCCCCGAATCCCTTTGCGTGACCCTGTGCGACCGTAACTACGGCATCGGCGGCACCGGTATTGTGCTGATAGAAAAATCTCACGTGGCAGACGCGAAAATGCGTATCTTCAACCAGGACGGAAGCGAAGGAAAGATGGCCGGCAACAGCATTCGCTGTGTGGCGAAGTATTTGTACGACAACGGTATTACGGCGAAGAATGTGCTGCAGATTGAGACCGCCAGCGGCGTGCGCACTCTGCGTCTGTATACCATGAACGGGAAGGTTTCTTCCGTTTCCGTAGATATGGGGCAGGCGAGCCTGTCTCCGGCGGATATTGGAACGACGCTTTCCGGCGACGAAATTGTAGACCGTCCGGTGAATATCGGCGGCGAGGAGTACAAAATCACCTGTGTCTACGTTGGAAACCCTCACTGTGTGGTGTTCTGCAGCCGGGTGGACGATGTGGAGATTGAAAAGGTGGGCCCGCAGTTTGAAAATGCGGAAATTTTCCCGAATCGGATCAACACGGAGTTTGTTCGGGTGGTCAATGAAGCTACGCTGAAAATGCGGGTATGGGAGCGGGGTAACGGGGAGACCCTTGCCTGCGGCACCGGTGCCTGTGCGGCGGTGGTGGCTGCCACGCGATTGGGCCATCTCAAGAAGGGTACCGACGTGACAGTGAAGCTGCCCGGCGGAGACTTGATCGTGCGATGCACAGATGAAGGCGTTACCCTTACTGGGGAAGCGAAGCTGGTCTATGAGGGAGAAGTAGAGCTGTAAGAGTCTAATGACGAAAAGGAGATTGGATCACCATGAATGAGCTAAGAGAGGCACTGCCGGAAATTAAAACAGAAACACTGCCGGGGCCAAAAGCGGCCATGGTGATTGCACGCAGAAAAAATGTGATGCCGGACGCTATCCGCTGCGTCTATCCCTGTGTGATGGAGCGGGCCCAAGGCGCTATCATCGAAGATGTAGACGGGAACCGCTTTTTGGACTGGGTAGGCGGTGTTGGCGTTCTGAATGTTGGGCACTGCCACCCCCAGCTGGTGGAGGCCGTTCGAGAGCAGGCGGGGAAATATTTCCATGGAATGGCAAACATTGTGACTCATGAGAGGTACATCGAACTGGCGGAAAAGCTGGCAGAGGTGACGCCGGTGCGGGGCGAAGAGAGAAAGGTCATGTTTGCCAACAGCGGGGCAGAGGCCGATGAAAATGCGGTAAAGGTTGCCAAAGGATACACCGGCCGGCCGAATATTATCGTATTTTCCGGAGCGTTCCACGGTCGGACTGTGTTGACCATGGCTATGACCGCCAAGAAAGCGTATTCCAGAGGGATGGGTCCTTTCCCGGACGGGGTCTGCCGGGCACAGTTCCCCTATCTGTACCGGAAACCGGAAGAAATGACCGAGGAGGCCTATATCCACTGGTGTGTGGAAAGCGTAAAGGAAATTTTTGAAGATGCCTCCCTGCCGGAATACGTGGCAGCCATAGTAATCGAGCCGCTCCAGGGAGAAGGCGGGTTTATTCCGGCCCCCATCCCCTTTGTAAAAGCACTGCGGGACATCTGTGACGAGAACGGCATTTTACTGATAGCGGACGAGGTACAGACCGGTTTTTGCCGCACCGGCCGGCTGTTCGCCTGTGAATATTGGAAGGAAGCGGGGATAGAGCCGGACATTCTGACCACGGCAAAGTCCATTGCAGGGGGAATTCCTCTGAGCGCAGTGGTTGTCAGAAAAGAGATTATGGATAAGGTTCCCGCCGGTACCATTGGAGGAACCTACGGCGGAAACGCCCTGGCCTGTGCGGCGGGACTGAAAGTGCTGGAGGTAATCGAGAAGGAGCATCTGGTCCAGCGTTCTTGTCAGATCGGAGAAAAATGCCGGGGAAGATTTCTCAAGTGGCAGCAGGAATATGAACAGGTGGGAGATGTGCGCGGACTTGGCGCCATGCTGGGTGTGGAATTTGTAAAAGACAAGGCGACCAAAGAGCCGGCCCCACAGCTGGTTTCTCAGATTATCCAGGAATGTGCCGTGCGAGGCCTCTTAGTGGAGAGTGCGGGAACCTATAATAACGTAATCCGTTTCCTGGCGCCGCTGGTCATGACGGACGCGCAGCTGGAAAGGGGACTGGAAATTTATGAGGAAGCCATCCGGGCGAGCATCTGATGAACTTGTGGCCTGCACTCGCGTTTATGGTAAGTATGAGAACATCAGGACTGCGGTACATGTAGCCTGTATAAATTGTGAGGGCAAAATAAATTTGTGTCAGCGGGTTTCGTGGAACAATCCCTCTGTCAACTTCGTTGACAATCCCGCGGAGTTGCTACGCAACTCCCCACAAGGGGGACGTTTGCTTCAACTTTCCCCAGTGCGGGAGTTGCTGCGCATCTCCCCACAAGGGAGCCTTAAAGATAAAAATTTATATCGACATGCCCCCGGGGTTGCTTTGCAACTCCTAGGGAGGAGGCACGGCGCAGCCACCACTAAATGAAGCCTCCCCTGTGTAAGGGGAGGTGGCTCGCCGTAGGCGAGACGGAAGGGTTGCTCTATGTTTCAGAAAAAATCAAAAACTTCTTGATTTTTTCGGTAGCATGTGTTATAATAACAAGGCGCTCTGAAAAGACCACAGAGTGCCCACATGGAGAAGTCGCGTAGTTGGTCGAGCGCGCGCGACTGGAAATCGCGTAACCGTTAAAAGCGGTTCGAGGGTTCGAATCCCTCCTTCTCCGCCATAATAGGAACATAAAAAAGATATGTTCCGCATAAACCCCGATTTTATCGGGGTTTTTTGCTGTCCAAACGCCGGGATTTCAAGATGCATATTCGTAGATATAAAACAGCTATTTTTGCTTTGCGGATAGAATTGAACTCCCGTACAACAGAATAACTGCTTCAAACGGCAGACAAGTTTTTAGCGACTTGTCTGCCGTTTTTGCGTTTAACTGCCCGAAGTTTTGCAAAAGACTTCGGGCTTTTTTCATTTCACGAAAAGGAGCTGACAAAATGTACTTTACCAATACCCCCGCCCTCAACAGTATGGAGGCGATCATGAAAAAACTGCCCTACGGCACACAAAAAGGCGGAGGTCGGTTTCGCAGATTGTATCAATACACCAAGAAAGACTGCGATTGCAGACTTTGTCTCTACTACAGAAAAAAGAAGGGATGCACCTTGACGCTCTGTCCTGTGTTGGAAATCCGGCTTGGATGCGGCGATGCTCCTATTGGCGATGCGATAAAAGCTGTTTTCAAAGCAACAGGCACAAGCAGATTTTTGAAGCCGAGCGATTATCTATGCGAAAGCCCGGCAAAAAGGTTCTCGCTGTTTTGTATCTGCTGACTGCCGACCATACACTGTGGATAAAAACAAAACACCTGTTCACTCCAAACGGAAAAGTGGATTTAAAAAGCGTCTGTCTCGGAAATGTTTCCACAGACAGCTACGCCCTATGGAAAGCAGTTAAGGAGCTGCAGACCGGCGAGAAACAAATATCGCTGTGCGAGCTGGCGGACAGCGACATCGTCTCCGACAACGCTTTCCGTCTGATTGTGCAGGCAGCGACGGCTATCCTCTCATCATAGAGCAAAGCA
>JAGZAC010000346.1 GCA_018370615.1 Clostridiales bacterium | reverse complement strand
ATATACCTTGAAAGTGTCCTCTTCGGCGTTGACGTCCAGCGGCAGTTCGGTAATGGAGAGGTTATAGCAGCGGGAGATGATCCCTGCATCCTCGATCCATTGCAGGCTTCCGGCATATTTTGCAGCTGTGGAGCCTTTTCGGACAACAGAATACTGGAATTTCTTATTTTCCTTGGCTAACTGACGGGGGATGGACTGGAAGCACTCCTTGATGCGGGACTTGTCTTTCTTTTCCGCGTATTTCACCATGTCGTCTTCATAAGAACGCACGATGTCACGCTGGATACGCAGCACTTCGTTCATCTGCTTGCTGTCCACAAAAGTCTGTACCGCATCCGGCATTCCACCGACGACGGCATATTGCAGCAGGAGCTGCTTCATGCGGCTGTGTAATGCGTCCGGCACCGGCGTTTCCGTATCCAATGCTTTTTGCAACATATTAATGACCGGCTCGGAGATCCCGTTTGCCCACAGGAATTCCTCAAAATCTAGCGGATACATATCAATTACGGTTTCCGAACCTACGGGAACTGATTTCGGCTCCTTACCATAGCCTTTTACGCCGAGCAGAGAGCCGGTGCCGATCACATCGTACCGACTGTCGATCCGAAAGAATTTCAATGCGGTTCGGGCCTCGGGGCAATCCTGTATCTCGTCCAACACCAGAACGGTCTCTCCGGTCTCAAAATCTGCCTCTTTCCCAAGCAGCGCAGAAAGCAGCATGACGATGTTGTCAATGTCCAGAGACCCCGCAAAAACGGAAGCATAGTCCGGATTCTCAAAGAAATTCAGATAGACCACATGCTTGTAATTTTTCTTGGCAAAATCCAGCACGGAAAAAGTTTTGCCGCATTGTCTGCACCCTTTGACGATCAGCGGTTTGCGTCCCGGTGTATTTTTCCATTCAGCTAATCGTTTTTCAATTTTTCGCTTCAGCATTGCGTTTTCCTCCATTTCGTTTCCTTACTCTGCACATAGTATATCACAAATCGATAACTTTTTCAATGGACTTTTTAAGCAAACAGCAAACTTTTTCAAATGACTTTTTGAGACAAGTTGCAACTTTTTAGCAGTCAAGAAAAAAGACACGAAAAATTTGTAGAGCGGCAGAGCGATCGTAAGATGTCATCCGTCAATCCTTTGCGTACTTGCTTCATCTTTCCGGCGTCAGTATATTTGCGCAACTCTGATCCATAACACACCCCTCCTTGCAAAGATGTTAGTGTGTCCAAATTGCAGACTTCTATGTAAAAAGGGATGCCACCGAAGTGACATCCCTCCCATAACGGTTACTATGCTGCATTCCTGTTCAATGACCACAAGCCTCGCCCGTCGTGAGTGAAGTGCATGGGATTGATCTGCAGCGTTTGGCGGATCTTTTCTTTCCACCATTTGTTTGACTGTGCCTTTTTATGCGGTTCGATCTGTTCATAGAGAAAAGAAAGCGCCACCGGCTCCTTGCATGTCTCCAAAACTGCTGCAATCACATCCCGCCAGGTTGCTCCCGGCATATCGCGGATATCTACCGTCGAACTCTGTGTCATCAGAATCGGAATGAGTACAGGAGAGTCCTTGCGAACGATCATAACATACTCATGCAGGATAGGGATAAACTTACCGCTATACTGCGTCCTGTCCGAAAAGCAGTTGTGCTGCGCCTTGATGATAATATTCTCCAAGGTGCCGGGCTTTACGATCTCGGCAAGCATACTGTAAAGTCTGCCCTTCTTTTTGATGTCACCCATCAGGACAGCCATCCGACCGCCGTTTTCCAGTGCCGAAAACTGTTTCATCATGGCATAATTCATTGCTTTGACAAAATCGTCCCAGCTTTCAATACGGGACAGGTCTAGGCGTTTCGGGTCATATCCGTACTTCTGCATCACATCGGACGCTTTGTACATGACATCGGAATACTGAATAATATCTCAATACGGCGGATGCCAGAATACAAATTCCGGCCGCTCAGGAATATCGCAGTTCATAATATCGAACCCGCTGTGCAGGTCGTAAAGATGACTGCGAATACCGGCTTTATCGGCCGCCGCTTTGGTTGTTCCGCTTCCGCACATATAATCGCAGATCTCTTTGGGCTTAAAGAACCCGATAAGATCCTCGATCAGCTTTGGAGAGCAGTTTCCGCGGTATCGGTTGTCACCGCCGTCGCCGCGCTCCGGATAGGAAACAATGCTCGTAAGCGGCCTAATTGGTTCACTACGACAATACACGAAATCGCCTCCTTATCCTTTTCCTGATTCTGTGTCGGAATGCGTATTTCTATCCAAATACTCACGCAGCAGTGTGTGCGCAGTTTCTGAAACGGCTTCCCAGTAGCACTCCCAATAGGTATCGCTCAGTCCTTTGTCGATCATGTTCGGAATGCGCACATCTGCAAGATACCGCTGATAGCCTTCTTCCGATAACTCGCTGATTTCTTCCCACTGCTCAACCTGACAGGCAAAATCCTCATACCGGGATGCGTCTAAATAGGCTCGTCCAAC
>JAGZAC010000345.1 GCA_018370615.1 Clostridiales bacterium | reverse complement strand
CTGTGTAAAACACTGCAGATTCCCTTCTACATCCGACGAGCAGACATTCCCTCTCTTGCAGAAAAAAGGAATTTGGGATTGGAGGAATGCGCCAGAGCGGAGCGTTATGCCTTTCTGGAAGAAATTCGCGGCAGTCTCCCTGGCGGTGTAATCGCTACGGCCCACAACGCTACGGATCATCTGGAAACGGTACTGTTTCATCTGGCGAGAGGCACCGGCGCCAGAGGCCTTTGCGGGATTCCTCCGCTGCGGGACGGAAAAATTATCCGCCCCCTTTTGTGCTGTACAGCAGAGGAAATCCGCACCTTTGCGGCCATGGAGCAAATCCCCTATGTGACAGACCTGACCAACGACGACACCGCCTATACAAGAAATCATATTCGAAAAAACATCCTTCCCGCCCTGCGGCAGATCAATCCGCAGTGTGAAAAAGCAGCGCTGCGGATGAGTCGGCTGCTGGTGGAGGATCTTGTCTGTTTGGAGAACGCCGCCTGTACACTGCTCGCGCCGGAGGGATATATCCGGCGGGACACTGTTCGCACTGTACCTGCCGCACTGCTCTCCCGAGCGGTTCTTGCCATGTATCAAGCATACGCCGGTTCTGCGGAGAATTTGTCCGCTGCACACCTGTCCGACTGTACAGCGCTGATTTTCAGCGGTCAGGCAGGGCGTGTCAGCCTCCCCGGCCGAGCGGCTCTGTTCGTCGAGAGTGACCGAATTTGGGTGGACGCCGACCCTGCTTTCGTACCGAGCCGTGTACCAGAGCCAGTGCCTGTTTCCGTGGGAGAGACCGTATCCTTTGGAGCGTTTATTGTAAAAACAGCGGTGAAAGAGGCAGACATTGCCCTGCCGCATCAAAATATTTACAATTTATCAATACACGGCACACTGGATTTTGATAAAATAAACAATAGTTTATATATTCGTGCCAGAAAATCCGGAGACGTATATTTCTCCGGAGGCATGCACAAAAAACTGAAGAAGCTTTTAAATGCTTTGAAAATTCCCGCCCACTTGCGAGACTCTTTTCCTCTTTTGTGTGACGGGGACGGCATCCTTTGGGTACCCGGCCTGCGTCCGCGGGACGGCTGCGGTGTGACGACGTCCACAGCCAATCCTGTTTATATCGGCGTATGGTACGGTAACAAACCAACCAAGAAAGGAGATCCGCAGCTATGAAAAAGCACCACGACGTATGGGACCGAGATGTGGAACAGATTCTCATCAGCGAAAAGGAGCTGGATGAGATCGTCACCCGCATGGCCGCCCAAATCGATGCAGATTATAGGGATAAAAACCTGCTTCTCCTGTGCATACTGAAAGGGAGCCTAGTTTTTATGGGTGATTTGATGAAGAAGCTTTCTATCCCCTGTGAAATTGACTGTATGAAGGTTTCCTCCTACGGAAACGGCTCCGTTTCCAGCGGAAGAATCAATATATTGCTGGACCTGCATCGGCACGATCTCAGTGAAAAAGATATTCTCATTATCGAGGATATTATTGACAGCGGCAGAACGCTGTCGTACCTGGTTTCTTACCTGCAGCTGGGCGGCGCCAGAAGCGTTCGGGCAGCTGCTCTGCTGGATAAGCCCTCACGCCGGGAAGTAGACTACACTCCTGACTATGTAGGCCGGGAAATTCCTGACGCCTTTGTCGTCGGGTACGGGTTGGACTACGGGGAAAAATACCGTTCTCTGCCCTATGTGGGGATACTGAAACCGGAAATTTATTTGAATAAATAGCCTATGGGTTTCTTTTGATAGCACGATATTTTGCAGAGAGCGAAAGGATTGACTTTTCATGAAAAAAAACGGCTTAAAAGTCGCAATTTGGTATGTGGCATTAATCGCAGTAGTAATCGTAGTAATTGCCTTGCTCTACGGAGACGGAGACCAAGCTGACCTGACATATGGCGATATTGTAAATTATTTTAAAAATGAGCAAGTAGAAGAGTTTACCATAGACTACAACACCTCTACGCTGCAGCTAACCGTACGGGCACAGGAGGACGGCGAAAGACAGTCCGTACTGAACTATAGACTGGCAGACGTGGATGTATTCCTCATGGACATGAAGGATCTCATCGACGAGCAGTACGAGGCGGGCATCATCAAGGAATACGATCTGCAGCCGGCCACCATTGTGCCCTGGTGGGTCAGCTTCCTTCCCTATTTAATCATCGCTATTGTCTTTATCGTCCTTTGGTGGTATATGATGAGTCAGGCCACCGGCGGCAAGGGCAGCAAAATCGGCAACTTCGGTAAGGCGAAAATGCGAACCGGGGACAAGGTCAAGGTATACTTCCGAGATGTTGCCGGCGCCGATGAAGAAAAAGCGGAGCTGGAAGAAATCGTTGAATTTCTACGGGACCCGCAGAAGTTTACACGGCTGGGGGCAAAAATTCCCCACGGCGTGTTGCTGATGGGCCCTCCTGGAACAGGTAAAACACTGCTTGCGAAGGCGGTAGCAGGAGAAGCAGGCGTACCCTTCTACTCCATTTCCGGTTCG
>JAGZAC010000344.1 GCA_018370615.1 Clostridiales bacterium | reverse complement strand
GGGTAATGGGTAAGTGGCGGCGGCTGGTAGAGGTTTTGGTGTTGTCGGTAAAGATGACTTCACCTTTGCATTTGATGGTGGTGTGGCAGACAAAAATGGTATTTGCTTGGAAATCGACTGCATCCCACCGGAGACCACAGATCTCACTTCGCCTCATACCGTAGTTGACCGCAAGCCAGACGACGCTTTCCAAAATGTCCCCACGGAACAATTGAAGCAAGGTGTTTAGCTGCTCAGGGGTGAGGGCGACAGCCCCTTGATAGCGTTGCAGTTTCGGGAGCGTCACCCGATCCATTGGATTATATGAGATCAAATCCAGCTTGACTGCATAGGCCAAACTTTGACGGATGTTGGAGACGTATTTGCGCATGGTCTTGGGGGAAAGTCCTTTGCTGCATCTGTGGTTGACATAGCTTTGGATCAGCGCGGGAGTCATGTCCTGAAGACGGACTCCCTGAAAGGGGACATATTGGCAAATGTTGTTGTTAAATACTTTTTCGTATTGCTCAAATGTGTTTGCACGAACAGCCATGCGGATCACATCGTTGAGCCAATCCCTCATGAAGTCAAGAAACAATCTGTCTTTCTGTACTAGCGCCGTTACCGATTGTTTCTGCATTTCGGTCAAGTACTCGTCCAACATTTGCTGGGCCTTCCGTTTGCTTCCGCGCTTTTCGGGGATGCCGGTGCTCTTGGACTTTTGCCTACAAACACCCTTCTCATCTTTGAAAGAAACGGTCATATAGTAGATACCGCGTTTTACTTGTAGGCTACCTGTCATATTGTACTCCTTCCTCTGACAGGCTCGCATTTCCTACCGATTCTTTATTCGAATTATAGCACCTTTCGTTGCTATCCTCAACAGAGACAAGGCCCTGTTGAAGATATTCTGCAACGTATTTTCGGGGGATTCGGATGCTGTTTCCAATTCGAATATGCCCGATCTTCTTCTCTCGGATCAAGCGGTAGGCAGTGCTTCTGCTGATTTGCAGAAACTGTTGAAGGTCTGAAATCGTTAAGATATCAGGAATGTGCTCTGTGCTGCTGTGAATCATGGTGTTACCTCGGGGAATATTCCTACGCTGTTTTGTAAAGTGCTCTCATCCAGCCAATATGCCTAGAATACCGTTCCATCATAAAGCAGGAATCGGCCTCTTGCGTGTTTGGAGATCTGTTCTGCGGTTGCCGTGCTGTCCAGAACCAGTTCCGAAAGGACTCGTTCCGCTCTGCCGCAGATACGACAGTCCAGATTGTCGCGGATCTGACCGGGGATCAGCTGGGCGTCCGGTCTCTGGGTGGCAAGAATCAGATGGATACCAAAGGTACGGTTCAGCCGTACAATGGTGGCCACCCTGCTCTCGATCTGACCGACACGTTCCCTCTGGGCCTTGTCCAATACCTCGGCCACCTCGTCGCAGGCGAAGATCAGCCGTTTCAGGTTTTCGCCGGTGCCTTTGTTGTAGGCGGCAAGGTTGGGATATCCCAGCTTTGCAAACAGCGTCTTTCGCTGCTCCAGTTCTTCTGTAAGTCCGGTGAGCAATTCTAACAGCGCCGCTTCATCAAAACACATTTTGCATCGTTTATACCAGATATTTGGGAAGTCCACGCCGCCCTTGAAGTCGGAGATATAGACCTCCGCTCCCTTGCGAAGTGACTGCATGAGCAACAGCTTTAAGAGGACGCTCTTTCCGCTTCCTGTGGAGCCGCCTAAAAGGACATGGGATATTCGCAAGGTCGACCGTTACCGGCCCCATGATACCCTCGCCCAGCGTCAGCACAAATTCATCGCGAGAAAGGCAGCTGTCCTTCCACGGTATGAAGTCTGGCAGATCGCTCTTTGCGGAAACCGCATAAAAAAGAATGTGCCGTTTGCCTTGTTCCTGCCTGATGTCGGCGATGGTGATATTGAGCGCCGTTTCGATCCTGCTCTGTTTATCTTGCCGCTCCTGAATGGGGATCCATCTGTTGTCAAAGGTCCATACTGTGACACGGGGATGCTACGGATCCTTTCTCCGGCAAAGCAGACGGGGTAATTCTCTTTTATGGTTGGTCAGGCCCACCCGCTTCAATTCTTCCTCTGCCATTCTCCTGCCCATGGGGTACAGGAGCAGTGCCACGAGGGCTACGGCTCCCATCACCATGTAGGACGTGAATGCGTTTCGGGGAATTGCCTCCATCATAGGACTGGTCAGAGGCGCATTGTTCAGCAAGGCTGCGGTAGCATTCCGCTTGCCCCACACCCAGACTGCGCCAATAAAATAAAGTATCACAAAAGGCAGCTTCATGGGCCAGTCGGATAAATCAATCAGACCCATGGGAAAACTGCGCCGGAAATCCCGGCCAGCCGCTCTCCGCTGCCTGTCCCGCTTTTCGTCTCGTTTCATAAATCGTCTCCCGTACTGTGCCGTCATACCGATACTCCCGTATCACATGAATACGCCGCTGGAAGGCCCGCCAGGTCTCCGGCTGATACCGCTGTATCTTCCGATACTGCTCCTCCAACGAAAGCTTGGAGGTGATATA
>JAGZAC010000343.1 GCA_018370615.1 Clostridiales bacterium | reverse complement strand
CCCAGGGCCTTTATATGTTTTAGACAAACCATGTAAGGTGTCCCTGGGCCTAGAGTAATTTGCTCTCGGCCGGAGCGGCCTCCCGTCACTTCGTGCCATCGCAAATTCTCCCTATCCGTTTGTGATCAATCTCCAGGGCATCTATATTTCTAAGATAGCCAGGCGGAAATTCTTGGGAAGAGGACGTTTCTTCGGACTGGTACCTTGATGGGGATATACGGAAACCCGTAATGGACTCCAATACGCGGGGATACCGATGAGGTGGAAATCGTTTCGGTAGAGAAACGATTTCCACCTCATTTCCATCTGCGGAAAAGCCTTTGGACAACTGGATATGTAATCACTTGGTACGCTGATCCGGTACCGTCCATTAACAGAGAAGCGCCGAATAAACCGTTTCACCGCCGTTTACAAAAACCTCGATAATATATTCGTCACGAAGAATTTTGAGGTCGGTGATCTTCCCTTTGTGGATAACCGGATCGCGAAGGGTGCGCTCAATCACAAAACCGTCGTCGGTTTGTGTCACCGCCGGATCGCTGTCGCGCAAAAGATGACGCACTTCCTCTACCGGATAGCCATATATCTTGCCGTTTCGGATGGTTATCTCCCGCGGAACGGAAAGACATCCAATATCTTTTTCAGCAAAGCGTGCGTATTTCCAGCCAGGGATCCATGTTATCAGCAGATTTCTCCCTTTATGGTCGGTAAAAACCTGTCCGGCATATTGATCTGGCCCTTTATCCACATTGCCGTTGACTTCCGGATAAAATCGGCCATCCTGAAAACGACCATACATGACTGAAAAGAAATGGGTTTCGTCAAGATTGCACACTGAGGTAGTAAGCAAACATTTCTCCCCCACCTGCATAAAAGAAGGACACTCTGCAAATTTTGCTTCCTTCCATTCGCTTAGAATACAGCTGTACTGCCAATCAAAAAGGTTTTCACTTTCATATAGAAGGAGACGGGCAACCCGCTTTTCCGGATTGCCGGTAGCCATCACGCAGTAAAATCTGCCGTCTACGCAGGCCACCGCCGGATCGCGGAAGTCGGGACCTCCCTCAGCCGGATAGCATGCTATGACAGGATTATTAGCGTACTTTTCAAAATGAATACCGTCAGTGGAATAGGCAACACTCACCGTTTGCTTTATCTGATCCGCTCCCTCCGGCGTGTAAATCGAAGCATAAAACAAATACAAGGTCTCATCCTTAACAATAGCCGTCCCGGACCAACATCCCCCGCAGTCGTATGGCCTATCCGGATAAAGTGCGATGGGTAATTCTTCCCATGTGAGAAAGTCCTTCGTGCGGGCATGCCCCCAGTGAAACGGCTCACGCCAAGGAATTTCGAAATCGGGAGCATGCTGATAAAACACATGATAATACCCTTGGAAATAAACAAGTCCATTCGGGTCGTTCATCCACCCTTTTCGGGGTCTGTAATGCATTTGAAGCGGACGGGAAAATTCCATAAAAGCCACCGCCTTGTGTATTGAATAGAATAACACAAGTATATCACAAGGCCTCTCAATTTCAAATAAAATTTACAGTTTATCAGTCTGCTGAAAAATGCTTATCAAGCGATGCGGACAGCAAAACTGTTATCCTTTCGGTACGGCGTGAAAGTCCGCTTGTTCTCTTTTATTCCCCTGTGGTTTTCCATCTGTATCGGGCCCAAAAAATCTACTGCTGGTTCTCTCAAAGCCCTTTTATTTATCATTCTTCTTTTCACTGCGGCAAAACAACTCCCGAACGCCGATATACAGCAAAAACACGCCGAAAATGCGGCGCAACAGGCTGAGATCCATTAGTGACGCCACATAGGCGGCCGCCAGTGAGGTTACAATCCCGGCCGCGATGGCGATCAGTGCGGTTTTCTTCTCTACCAGATGCTTCCGGATGTGGGAAATCAATGCCGCCGGAGCACAGAAGAGAAAATAAAGCAGATTGATCCCCGCCGCCGTATACTGCGGCACACCAGCAAAGGTGGTCAGATACAGAATCAGCAGCGAGCCGCCGCCGATGCCAAACCCGCTCAAAATCCCTGTGGCCATCCCGACCAAAAAATTCACAATCGTCACAGCAGCAGCACCGCCCGCACCCCTCCGTATAGAATCAGCACGCCGAGGACACGCCTAAGCAGCGTCACCGGCACCTTGTCAAACAGCTTGCCCGACAGCAGCCCGCCCGCCAGGCCGCCCAACAGATAGGGCAGTGTCCCGGTGAGATCCAGCCCTCCCCGCCAGAAATACACCGCCAGGGAAACCGCTGACAGAGGAAGAATCACCGCCACCGAAGTGGCAAACGCCTTCTTCTGCTCCATGTGCAGCCATCGGGTAAAAAGCGGTACCAGAAACAACCCGCCGCCGGAGCCAAAAAATCCGTTGGCGGCGCCGGCCAGCGCCCCCGTCACCGCCCGTTTGACTTTTGATTTCATCCCACTCCCCCGTTTTGGTTACTATCCCTCCTATTCTCTCCCGGAACAGTAAAAAAATACCTTTCCCGCCGCGGCGGGAAAGG
>JAGZAC010000342.1 GCA_018370615.1 Clostridiales bacterium | reverse complement strand
TATATTAAAGGAGAAATTTCCAATTTTAAAGCCCATTCTTCCGGCCATTTTTATTTTACATTAAAGGATGCAGACAGTGCGCTGCGATGTGTTATGTTCCGCTCCAGTGCGCAAAAGATGGAGTTTCTGCCGGAAAACGGCATGAAGGTGATTGCCCACGGAAGAATATCCGCCTTTGTGCGGGACGGCGCGTACCAATTGTATGCGGACTCCATGGAACCGGATGGTGTAGGGGCGCTATACATTGCTTTCGAACAACTCAAGCATAAGCTGGAGGGAGAGGGACTCTTTGCGGATGAACGCAAAAAGAATCTGCCCAAGATTCCCTCCGTGGTGGGAATTGTCACTTCTCCCACAGGGGCCGCGGTGCGGGATATTATCCACATATGCCGGCGGAGGTTCCCCTATGCGAAGCTGGTGCTGTACCCGGCGCTGGTACAGGGGCCGGAGGCCCCTGCAAGCGTGGCGGCGGGGATTGCTTATTTCAATCAAACACAATCAGCAGATGTACTGATTGTGGGGCGTGGCGGTGGCTCTGTGGAGGATCTTTGGGCATTCAACACGGAGCTGGTGGCCAGGGCCGTAGCCGCATCGGAAATCCCCCTGATTTCTGCGGTGGGCCATGAAACGGATTTTACCATCTGTGATTTTGTTGCGGACAGGCGTGCGCCCACGCCATCGGCTGCGGCAGAAATTGCCGTGCCGGATACGGCGGAACTAAAGCAGAAGTTTTTGAATGTTATTTCCAGAGAAAAAGCGGTGCTCCAGCGGACACTGGAGGGGTACCGGCAGCGGCTGCTCCGCAGCAGCACCTCCCGGGTACTCCGCTCTCCCATGAACACCATCGAGGACCGGCGGATGGCGGTAGCGTCGCTGGTGCAGCGGATGGACCCGGCAATGCAGCGGGAACTGGAGAAAAAACAGGGGGCGCTGGTGGCGGTAAGCGGAACCCTCAGCGCGCTCAACCCCATGTCTGTTCTTACCAGAGGATTTTGTGCTGCATTTACTGGCGCGGGAGAAGTTGTAAAATCTGTAACGCAGATTCGGCCCGGTGATGAAATCGCCGTACAAATGGCAGACGGTGTGGCAGATGCAGTGGTGCGATCCGTTCAGATTGCAGAAGATAATGCGGAAAAGGCTTAGTTTATAAAGGAAAGGTACAAATCAGAAAATGGATCAAGAAAAATTACAGTCGATGACCTTTGAGGCAGCACTTGTGCGGCTGGAGGAGATTGTAGGCTCTTTGGAGAGCGGTACGGCTGCATTGGACGATTCCCTGGCGCTTTTCGAAGAGGGAGTTGCGCTGGTGCGCCTGTGCAACGGCAAATTGGACGCGGCACAGCAGCGGATCAAAATTGTAACGGAAGAAAACGGTACGACGGTGGAAAAAGATTTTGACACCCCTGCCGTCTGAGGGAGATATGATTGTGGAGACACTGGAACAAAGACTGGCGCAGCGCGGGGCATTTGTGGAGAGCGCATTGGAACGGCAGCTGTCGGCAGATATACTTTCTTTTGAAAGCCCCATGACCCAGGCCATGCGCTATGCAGTTCTTGGGGGAGGCAAGCGGATTCGCGCTTTTCTGACCCTGGAATTTTGCAGTATGTTTGGGGGCACGTCGGAGGATGCGGCAGACTATGCCTGCGCCATGGAAATGGTGCACGGATATTCTTTGGTGCACGATGACCTGCCCTGTATGGACGACGATGATATGCGCAGAGGAAAGCCCTCCTGTCATAAGAAATATGGGGAAGCGGTGGCGCTTCTTGCAGGGGATGCACTGCTGACGCAGGCGTTTTACTGCATCGGCAGCCATGGCGGCCCAGAAGAGTATCCGAAGAATGCACTGGCAGTAAAGGCGCTCTCGCGGTGCGCAGGGGCATTGGGTATGTGTGCGGGACAGCAGATGGATCTGTCAGGGGATGCCGAGGATTATGATGCCTTGAGAATGCTGCACAGTCTGAAAACCGGTGCACTGATGGAGGCGGCCTGTCTGTTGGGATATTATGCAGCCACAAGCACACCGGATGCGAAGGTAGAAGAAAAGCTGCGGCTGTACGCCCAGAATATCGGTCTGGCGTTTCAGATTATTGACGATTTGCTGGATGTGAACAGCACGGCTGAGGTGCTTGGAAAGCCCATCGGCAGCGATGCAAAAAATGAAAAATGCACAGTGCTGCGATTTTTGTCGGAGAAAGCTGCTTTTGAGGAGGCCAGCCGACTGAGCGAAGAAGCATCATCATTGTTTGCAGATTGGAAAGACAGCACGTATATTTGTCAGCTGCCCATGTATCTATTGCATCGGAAGAAATGAGACTGGATCAATATTTAGTGGAGCAGGGTCTTGCGAAGAGCAGGAGCTTTGCAAAGACACTGATTGTAGAAGGATATGTAAAAGTAGGGGAAGAGACGGTGCAAAAGCCTGCCTACGTGGTTGCCGATGGGCAGACGGTGACGGTGACCGGTACTCCCTATGCCTATGTCAGCCGGGGCGGCCTGAAACTGGAGGCGGCGCTGGATCAGTTTGGAATAGACCCTTCAG
>JAGZAC010000341.1 GCA_018370615.1 Clostridiales bacterium | reverse complement strand
TGGATATGTCCAAAATAACAGTTTTTGATTTCGTATGCATGCAGAGTATCAACCAGCTCCCGGCACACAAAGCTGCGATATACAGGAGGGAAGTGGAAATATACCAGGATTTGTTTTCCCGTCTGCTCCTGAAGCTTTTTTGCTTCCTTCAGGCAAAGCTGCAAGCGGATGTTTTCTCTGGCTGCCACTTTTGCAAAGTTGGCATTTTCCTCAGTCTGCTGTTTTTCCTCTAAATACCAGCCTCTGGTACCGGTTACGATGTAGTCTTCTACTTCAAAGGCGTTGTTTTGGAGAAAACGGATGCTGGAAAGGGAATGCTGGGACAGAAAATTTTCCATTTTACTGATGGTAGACCACCAGTAGTCGTGATTGCCCTTGCCAAGAATTTTTTTGCCGGGCAGTCCGTGGATAAACTGCAGATCTGCCAGCGCTTCTTCCAAACTAGCAGCCCAGGAGATGTCGCCCGGAACAATGACGGTATCCTCTTTTCCCACGACAGCACGCCAGCGATTTTCAATTTTTTCCGTATAATTGGTCCAACGGCTTCCAAATTTGTCCATGGGCTTGTCCACAGATAGGGAAAGGTGTAGGTCTGCTATGGAAAACAGAGACATGCATCTCCTCCTTGATAGCGTTATTTGTTAAAAATAAAATCGGCCATATTCTCCGCATCCACTACGGTTTGGAAACGAACGGGCAGGGACAGAGTAGCTGCCAGGGGAGCGGGGATTTGGGTGCCGCTGATGTTAGAAAGTGTTTCCAAAATGGCACGAGGCTCGTTGCTGGAAGGTGCAGTTCCCAGGGAAGAACAGACGTCCGCAGCGAATTTATAGGGACTTGCAGTGGAAGCCAGCACTGTTTTGGTACGGTCCCCACTTGCGGCAATGTATTGCTCTACGCATCCAATCCCTACCGATGTATGCGGATCTGCCAGATAACCTCTGTTTTGGAAGGTATCTCGGATCACGCGTGCGGTCTCTGCTTCTGTGCAGTAGAAGCCCTCCATTACGGCATGAATTTTCTCCATAATAGAGGCCGGCGCAGTGTATTTTCCGTCGCTGACCAGCTTCTCCATACAGTCGCGGGTGATTTCCGGGCCGCCCAGGAGATACAGAAGCCGTTCCAGGTTGGAAGAGATCAGTATGTCCATAGAGGGGGACATGGTTTTATAAAATTCTCTGGTCCGGTCATAGGTACCGGTGCGAATAAAGTCGGTGAGCACACAGTTTGCATTGGAGGCGCAGATCATTTTTGCGACGGGCAGGCCCATTTCCCGGGCAATATATGCGGCAAAAATGTTGCCGAAATTGCCTGTGGGCACACAAATATTGATCTTATCGCCATATGCAATTTCGCCGCTGTTCATAAGATCACAGTAAGCGGAAATATAATATACAATCTGCGGGGCCAGACGTCCCCAGTTGATAGAATTGGCACTGGAGAAGAAAAATCCGTTTTCCTCTGCACGCTGTGCTAGGGAAGGGTCGGCGAAGATCTTTTTTACGCCGTTTTGCGTATCGTCAAAGTTTCCACGTACGGCGCACACATTTACATTGCTGCCGGTTTGGGTGACCATTTGCAGCTTCTGCATGGCGCTTACACCATCTACAGGGAAGAATACGGTAATGTCGATGCCTGGAACATCCTTGTATCCTTCCAGTGCGGCCTTACCCGTGTCACCGGAGGTGGCCACGAGGATGTGGGCACGTCTTTTTTCTCCAGTCATGGAAAGAGCAGAGGACAAAAGGCGGGGCATAATCTGCAGCGCCATATCCTTAAAGGCACAGGTGGGGCCGTGCCACAGCTCCAGAGAATACAGTCCTTCTCCAATGGATACAAGGGGAGCGGCGCCTCCGGGAAACCGAGCTTCGCTGTAGGCGTCCCTGCAGTCGGAAAGAAGCTTTTCCGGGTCATAATCTGTCAGAAACATAGACAGCACTGCAGCGGCGCGGCTGTAATAGGGCTTTTTTGCCAGAGAGAGAATGTCCTCCTTTGTAAGGGTGGGTATCTCTGTAGGCATATACAGGCCCTTGTCCGGAGCAAGCCCCTGCTTAATTGCCTGGGCCGCAGATACTTCTTGTGGGTTCGACCCAGTGTCTCTGGTGCTGACATACTTCATTTTTACGTCCATGCCTTTCTTAGGGTTTTCTATAAGCAACTTATACGTTGGTTTTCAAAAATTGAAATGCATTATCAAAAAATATTTTATCGGCAGTGCTGCTGCCCAGCCGGTGAACTGTTTTATCATAAAAGGCTTCCATGCAGGATATATTATACAGATCGGTTGGGGTTTCGTCAATCCCGTCAAAATCGCATCCCAGGCAGATAGCATCTTCCCCTGCCACAGAAATGTAATGCTCCATATGGCGCAGCACGTCATCAGAGGTGCAGGTCGCCCCAGCGGTCAGGTGTGAGGGACACAGGCTGATGCCTGTCACACCGCCGCACTCTGCAATTTTTCGAAAGATTGTGTCTGTGATATTGCGGGAATTGTGGGTCACTGCATATGCGTTGCTGTGGGTTGCAATCACGGGGTGTCCGGCTTCCTC
>JAGZAC010000340.1 GCA_018370615.1 Clostridiales bacterium | reverse complement strand
GTGGAGCAGTATGCAGGACAGTACGGTGTCCCGGAGCAGGTGATCTACGCAGTAATCAAAACGGAAAGCTCCTTTTCTTCCGGCGCGGTGTCAGACGCCGGCGCTGTGGGACTTATGCAGATTATGCCGGATACCTTCAACTGGCTGATGACTATGACAGAGGAAAGCCTTGAAGCCGGTATGCTTTACGATCCGGAAACAAACATAAAATACGGGACATACTATTTGTCGTATTTATATCTGCGGTATGGCAGCTGGAACGAGGTTTTCGCGGCATATAACGCAGGCCACGCAAATGTGGATGACTGGCTGGAAAATGCAGAATATACAAACGATGACGGAAAGCTTGTGGAAATTCCTTATGAGGAAACAAGGAATTATGTAAAAAAGGTAACCCACGCGATTGAAGTATATAAAAGACTTTACTATGAATCATAAATTAAGAAAGGAGTCATGAAAATGGCAGACGAAAAGACAAGGGCAGAAGCCTTACGGGAGCAGCTTCTCTATAAGGAACGTGAGGCAGTAAAAACTTCCGTGTCCAT
The DNA here is from genome assembly GCA_018370615.1 of Clostridiales bacterium. Taxonomy (GTDB): domain Bacteria; phylum Bacillota; class Clostridia; order Oscillospirales; family CAG-272; genus Avispirillum. Next base: position 2,519 of record JAGZAC010000340.1, on the reverse strand, counting down.
GCTGGAAAAGGCGGGATACGTTCCGTATCAGCTGGGAGATGCTGTAGAAGTCGGCGGTAAGTATTATCTCAACAATCGGGGAAAAGCATTGTTTGCCTTTCGCGTCGGCAGCGAGAGTATTGACAGCGGTGTGCGTATCACTGCGGCACACATCGATTCTCCCCGCTTGGACTTGAAGCAGCATCCTCTCTTTGAAGAGGAGGGAATGGGGTATTTGAAAACCCATTACTATGGCGGAATTCGGAAATATCACTGGCCCACCATTCCTCTGGCACTCCATGGCGTCGTAACAAAAGAAAACGGTGAAACGGTGGAGGTGAACATCGGCGAGGATGCGGGGGATCCTGTATTTGTCATTACCGATTTGCTCCCCCATTTGGGAAGAGCCCAGGGAGCAAAGCCGTTGGACAAGGCCTTTACCGGGGAAGGACTAAATCTGCTCATTGGTGCGTCTCCTCTGCTGGAGGAGGACGGCACGCCCGCTTCTGGAGATGATAAGGTGCGTCTGAATATGATGCGTATTCTCAATGAAAAGTATGGAATTGTGGAAAGCGATTTTATGACGGCAGAGCTGTGTGCGGTCCCAGCAGGGCGGCCTGTGGATATCGGCCTGGACCGGTGCATGATTGGCGCATACGGCCACGATGATAAAGTGTGCGCGTACCCGGCGCTTACAGCGCTGATTGACAGTGGTGACAGTGCCCATACGGTAATTTGCGTGCTGGCCGACAAAGAAGAAACCGGCAGTGATGGCGCCACTGGAATGCAGAGCGCCCTGCTGACAGACTTGATTGGTGAATTGAGCAAAGCATTGGGCGGCAACGCGGCCCTGGCCAGAAGCAATTCTATGTGCCTATCGGCAGATGTAAATGCGGCTTATGATCCTCTCTACAGCGAGGTATTTGAAAAACGCAACGCGGCAATGCTCAACTGCGGTGTTGTACTATCCAAATACACCGGCAGCGGCGGAAAATATTCCACAAACGATGCTTCTGCCGAATATGTAGGAAAAATCCGTGATATGTTCACCCGGAACAATGTTTTGTGGCAGACGGCGGAGCTTGGGAAAATCGATGAAGGCGGCGGTGGAACCGTTGCGAAATATATTGCAAATCAAAATATCGATACAGTGGATTTGGGCGTCCCGGTATTGTCTATGCACGCTCCCTTTGAGGTGATTTCCAAGCTCGACTTGTACGAGACGTATAAGGCATTTCTGGCATTTTGTAAATGAGGATGTATGATTGAAAAACTAAAAGAAGTAAAAGACCGTTTTCTGCAGGTGGAGGCGGAGCTGGCAAAGCCGGAAACCATGGCAGATATGGAGCTATATAAGAAACTGATGCGGGAGCATAAGTCTCTGCAGCCCGTGGTGGAAAAGTACGATTTGTATGAGAAACTCACTCGGGAATGTGCCGAGGCTGCCCAACTGATGGAGACAGAATCTGACGAAGAACTGCGCAGCCTGGCACAGGAAGAATATCATGCGCTGCGGGAGCAGATTGCCGGGACAGAAGAAGAACTGAAAATTCTGCTGCTGCCGAAGGATCCCAACGATGATAAAAACGTCATTGTTGAGATCCGTGCCGGCGCCGGCGGAGAAGAGGCGGCGCTTTTTGCAGGTGTGCTTTTTCGGATGTACACCATGTATGCGGAAAGTCACCATTTTAAAACGGAAGTCCTGTCTCAAAACGAGACAGGACTTGGAGGATATAAGGAAATTTCCTTCATGGTGTCCGGCGAGGGAGCATATTCTCGTCTGAAATACGAATCCGGCGTACATCGGGTGCAGCGAGTGCCGGAGACGGAGTCCTCCGGCCGCATTCATACTTCGACAGCAACCGTTGCCGTTCTGTGTGAGGCTGAGGAGGTAGAGGTGGAGATCAACCCCGCTGATTTGATTGTGGAAACCTGCAAATCCAGCGGCGCCGGCGGGCAGCACATAAACAAAACGGAATCCGCAGTACGTATGATTCACAAGCCCACTGGCATTGTGGTGGAATGTCAGGAGGAGCGCAGTCAGTTCAAAAACCGTGACAAGGCGCTGAAGCTGCTGCGCACCAAGCTGTATGATATAGAACGGCAAAAGCAGGCGGAGCAAATCGCCGGTGAGCGAAGGGGACAGGTAGGAACGGGAGACAGAAGCGAGAGGATCCGAACCTACAACTTTCCCCAGGGGAGGGTTTCCGATCATCGAATCGGGTTGACATTGTATACTCTGGACAGCTTTGTAAACGGAAATCTGGATCAGGTGATCGACGCTTTGGCTACTGCAGATGCGGCTCAGCGGCTGAAGGGAACGGATGTAGATGAAAAAAACTGAATTTATTACGCTCTCGGGAGAGGAGGACGGGGAGGCTTTTCGTCGCGCTGGAGAAATTTTGCGGCGGGGTGGTCTGGTGGCCTTTCCTACGGAGACAGTCTATGGTTTGGGTGCAAATGCGCTAGACTCTGCTGCCGCTGAGAGAATTTTTGCCGCGAAAGGACGTCCGGCGGACAATCCCCTGATTGTGCATGTG
>JAGZAC010000339.1 GCA_018370615.1 Clostridiales bacterium | reverse complement strand
TTGCTGCTCTGGGTCTGGGAAAGGAGGCGGCGCAATGAACCGACAAACAGATCGGGTAGAATTCACGCGGGAAATGAAAAAAGATTATACCATTTTGGTGCCGAACATGCTGCCGGTCCATTTTGGATTTTTACGAAAGGTGTTTGAGGAATACGGTTACAATCTAAAAATTTTACAGAATGACGGTCAAGCAGTGGTGGACGCGGGTTTGAAGTATGTACATAATGATACTTGCTATCCGGCTTTGTTGGTCATTGGTCAATTTATGGACGCACTGCATAGCGGGGTGTATGATATGAACAAAACTGCGTTGCTGATTACGCAAACCGGGGGTGGCTGCCGCGCCTCCAATTATATCCACCTTTTGCGTAAGGCGCTGAAAAAGGCAGGGTTAGACTATATTCCGGTGATTTCTTTAAATCTATCGGGGCTGGAGAAAAACAGCGGTTTTCAGCTGACGCTGCCCCTTTTGCGAAAAGCGCTGGCTGTACTGGCTTATGGTGATTTGCTGGTGCTTTTACACAATCAGACGATGCCCTACGAGACGGAACCGGGCAGCAGCCAAAGGTTAATGGATCGTTGGATTGACCGACTTTCTCGCCAAATGTCGGCGGGAAAAGGATTGAGTTTAAAAGAGGTTAAGGCGAATCTAAACGAGATTGCCGACGATTATGCTGCACTTTCCATTACACAGCGCAGTATTACAAAAGTGGGTGTGGTCGGCGAAATTTATGTAAAATATTCCCCACTGGGCAATAACAACCTGGAGGCGTTTCTGCATGAACAGGACTGTGAAGTGATGGTGCCGGGAGTCATCGGATTTATGCTGTTCAAGGTTGACAATCGGTTGGAGGATATTAAGCTATACGGTGGCAGCCGAGCAAAATATGCGGTGATTGATCTTTTGATGCAGTATTTAACCCGTATCGAAAGCGCGGTGATCGACGCGGCAAAACGACATTCTCGATTCGTAGCTCCATCGGCTTACCAACAGGTGAAAAAAATGGTAGAGCCAGTGATCGGATATGGCTGTAAAATGGGAGAAGGATGGCTTTTGACCGCTGAGATGATTGAATTGGTGGAAAGTGGATATGAAAATATCGTTTGTGCTCAGCCCTTTGGTTGCTTGCCCAATCATATCGTGGGGAAGGGAATGATCCGGAAAATCAAAAATCTGTATCCGCAGGCCAATATTGTCCCCATTGACTACGATCCCGGCGCAACTCGCGTCAATCAGGAAAACCGTATCAAATTGATGCTGGCTGTGGCACGGGAAGAAGTGCCGCTGGTGCTGGAAAATTCAATGGAGGCAGCCATATCAGAATCATGATAGCAAATAAGAAAACCCGCAAAGGAAAGGTTTCCCTTTGCGGGTTTTTGTTGAAATTCAGCGTTATTTACGATATGATGAAGAAAAGAGAAGAGGAGGATGGTGCATGTTTTGCAGTCGTTGTGGTCAGCCATTAGAGGAAAGCGACCTTTTTTGCTCTAAGTGCGGCCAGAAAATAGAGGAATTCGCCCAGGAGAAAGTACAGGACAAGCCCCAACAGGAAGAAAGCTTGCCGAAAAAAATTAGCTCTGCCGATCCGGATGCGTCGTCGACCAATGAATCAGCTTCGCCGGCATACCCGTACTATCATGCGATTGACCCGTCAGCCGTTCCGCCCAAAAAGAAAAACCGGTGGGTAATCCCGGTAGTGATTGCTGTGGCAGTATTGGTGCTGGCAATTTTTATTGTTGGCGGAATTCTGCTTTATACGGTGATTACAACTTTGACACTGGAAGAAACTACTAGTATGTCGGCGGTTTCGCAGAGTCCAGCGGTTGTCAATGGAAAAGAATTGAGCGATTATCTTGGACTTACGGTGGAAGACTTGAAAAACGGCAGCGGTGTGCTGCTGACAGAATACGATGGTACCTATACCAATCTGGACGGATCGGTTATGGTAACATTGAATGAAAGTACTGGCCTGATTGATATGCTGGTAGCCAGTGACCGGGATGTAGGCTTTACCGTTTGTGGCGTATCAGTGGGGATGGACCGAGAACAGGCAAAAAGCACCGCACAGGCATATGTTTCGGATTTAGAAGAATATGAAGATATGATCGCCGGTCAAAACGGTGAAGAATATTTTGCCGCTTATTATGATGAAAATGGCATCATCAATTATATAATGTACTTTACGTATTCAGAAGACAATTCCAGCGGCACCAATGCCAGCGTGGGAACCGGAATTTGGTATATCGGGGAGCCGCTGCAAGAAGTATGGGACTTTTTTGGAACAGAATACGATGTCCAAAATCAGCAAGGAAAGACATTTTTCTTTTATCCGGCGCAAGGACTTTCTTTTGCAACGGATGACATGGAATACACGGATCAGAGCAAGGTTTCCTATGTGAAGATGAGCGATGGCGCGTGGTTTTCAGATGAAATTTATATTGGCATGAGTTACGAGGAAATTCTTTTATTTGTGGATCTGAGCGAAATTTATCAGGACGAAACCACGGGAGAATATCTGGCAGATTACTCTATGATTCTGGCGGGGCAGGAGTGTTATG
>JAGZAC010000338.1 GCA_018370615.1 Clostridiales bacterium | reverse complement strand
GTGGAAAATGCGAGTTTCATTGATTTTTCCTACCTTTCTCTTCAATAGCTTTTGCAAAGTATGGAACAGAGACGAACGAAAAATTTGCAAATAAAAAGCCTTCGTCCCTGCACTAAAGCAAGAGACGAAAGCATAGCTTCCGCGGTACCACTCTTATTGACGCAAATGATGCGCCCACTCTTTTCAGGCACTGCATGCCCTTCCCTATGATAACGGAGGGTTCCGGTAGGGCCTACTAAAGGAGTTCAGCCCACGGCTCAGGGGCGAGAGATTCCACACAAGTGACGCTTTTCACCAGCCAGCGCCTCTCTAAAATCTTGCATCCTGGAACGGTATTCCCCGTCAACGCTTTGCTAGCATTATATCACCAGAAAAAATTTTTGTCAACAGGTTTATTTCGATTTTTTCAAATTTTCTTCCAAAAATAATTGAAAAAACATATACATTTTAAATGGAATGTGATAAAATAAAGGGAAATTACGCATTCTCCATTTAGAAAGGAATTTGTTATGAAAAAACCGGTCCCCCTTATTTTAGATACCGATATCGGATCCGATATTGACGACACATGGGCCCTTGCCATGATTCTGCGCAGCCCGGAAATTGATTTGCGCATGGTAACCTCCGCAGCCTTTGACACTACATATCAGGCAAAGCTGGCAGCGAAAATGCTGCAGATCGCCGGCCGGGAGGATGTCCCTGTAGGAATAGGTGTGCGTGGCAGCGGAAACATGGAGGCAAACAGCAATATATTGGACTGGGTAGAAGACTACGATCTGTCTTCCTATCCCAATCTCTATGAAGACGGCGTCGACGCTATGGTAAAATATATCATGGAATCAGAGGAAAGAATCACAGTGCTTGCCATTGGTCCCTGTACAAACCTGGCTGCCGCCATTCAGAAGGAGCCGCGTATCGTGGAAAAAAGTCGGCTGGTGTTTTTGGGGGCTAACCTGTACAACGGCGCAGTCAAAGGTTGGTACCCGCCGCTGGGAAAGGAAAGCAACATCAACGTAAGCATTGAAGCTTACCGCATTGGCGTAGAAAAGAACGACTGGGAGGTTGAACTGATTCCCCTGGACGTCTCCGGCTATACAATTCTGGAAACAAAATACTTTGACCATATCCGTGAAACTGCGAAAAACGATCCTCTCCTAGCTGCCCTTGTGGAAAATACAGATATATGGTTCAAAAACATGAACTATAACTACTGCGGCCCTACTTCCGGCTTATTTGATACGGTGGGTGTCTATGCGCTGATTTCAAAAGAGCTGCTAAACTATGAACGGCTGCCGGTATATGTAAACGACAAGGGACTTACCCTCATCGACCCGATGCGGGGAAAAATGATGGACTGTGCCATTTCCTGGAAGGACAAAGAGAAGTTTTATAAATTTCTCACCGCCCGCCTGTGTGGGGAGGTATAGCCAGATAGAAGAACTGTTGCACAAGGGAGAGGCTGCGAAAAAATTTACATGTATGGAGGCTTGACAATGCAAGTCATTAACACCTATCCCCAGATTCAGAAATATTTTTTTGCAGGTCAATTCGATATATATACTTGGAGAAACTATGCAAACGAGATTTCGCCGCAATTAGCCTCTCTATGTGAAAATGATTCTGCAGACTATCATTTTGAAAAGCAAGTTCTTCCGATATTAAATGCTGCTCTGAACGATAAACAGAAAATGCATATAACCAATGAATCGTTTATACGTGTAACAAACCAATTATCAAATAATATATCAAGACTTTTTGACAAAGAGATTGAACTGGATATCATTCTGTATCTTGGATTGTGTAATGGCGCAGGCTGGGCAACATCTCTTGACAATAAAAATGTCATTTTGCTCGGGATAGAAAAGATTATTGAGCTAAATTGGTGTGATGAAAAGTCAATGCATGGTTTGATTTTTCATGAAATTGGCCACATTTGGCACAATACATATGGTAAAATGCTTCCTTACGCTGTATCAAATGAACGCCAAATTCAACAGCTATACCAAGAAGGAGTGGCCATGGTTTGCGAACAGATTTTGTCCAGGGATGATATGCATTTTCATCAAGACGAAAGTGGGTGGCTTGCCTGGTGTCAAAAACATGAAAAAGAGCTCAAAAAAGAATATCTGAATCGAATCCATGCTTTGCAAAGTACACAGGATTTTTTTGGAGATTGGTGTAAATTTCAAGGGTATTCAGATACAGGATATTACTTAGGATGCCAATTTATCAAATACTTGGAAAAGAAATATACACTTGTCCAAATTGCAAACTTACCCAGTGACGTTTTGTTGAGAGAATTTGAGATATTTGCAAAAGCATAATGTAAACGTCTTTGAGGCCATTACAATCGTATAAAATTTGGGGCACCGTCTTTGCGGATGGTGCCCCTACATGTCCTTTTATTCTATTTCAGCGCAGCTTCCTCAAAAGCGTCCCATGCAGCGGTAGCCTCTTCGTCTCCATTGATAATCAGCGCCAGGGCATTGTCATACTGCCGCCATACCAAATCCTGGTTTTCTATCGCCCAGGACATAATCGCATACTCCTCTGGAAAATACA
>JAGZAC010000337.1 GCA_018370615.1 Clostridiales bacterium | reverse complement strand
TCGTCACCCATGTAATACAACAAAACTGTCATTTGGGAAATACCCGGGTTATCTGCAATACCGATAGACACATCGACAGTGCTTGCGTTCTCATCATACTCGGTGTTTTCTGCCACCACAAAGGACGGAACGTCCGCTGCAGAGGAATAAAGCGCCGGCGTGATGCACGTTACAAGCAATGCTGCCATTAAAATGATAGAAAACAGCTTTTTCATGTGCACTTTCGCACCTCCATGTTTATTTCTATAGGCTTATTGTACAGGATTTACCGGGCAATGTCAAGTAAAATTTACAAAAAAGCACAATAAAATTTTATGTAAAATTTGCAAACAGGGGTTTTTCTGGGCAATTTTGAAAGAAGCAGCCTAAATTGGATGCTCCTTTCCTTCCATACATAAATTATGTTTAGATATTAATTTTCTGCAGCATTAATGTAGACTGACATCCCCCTTTACACAAGGGGGACTTTTAGAGGAAAGGCTCCCCACAAGGGGGCCTTCTTTTTTTCTAGCCTCCCCTGGGGAGGACTTGCGCTGCAAGTCCCGGGGTGATGGCACGGCACAGCCGTGACGGAGAGGTTGTTAAAGAATAATCTACAAAGCCCTTATTTAGTAAAAAGCCGATTTACAACTTTCACAGGTTTTCCATTATAATAATATACCCTGGAAACGCGCGGACCGATTCCGCTTACAAATTCATAACTGAAGGAGCCCGCAGTGTCTCCCACCTGGGCGGCGGTGATGAACTCTTCCCCGTCCTGGCCCATCAAAACCACCTGCTCCCCCACACTAACATCATCCAGAGCAGATACATCCACCATCATCTGATCCATGCAGATTCTGCCCAAAATGGGACAGCGTTTTCCACGGATCAGCACGTACCCTTTTCCAGACAGGCTTCTGGGATATCCGTCCGCGTACCCCACCGGCACAGTGGCCACGCGCACCGCATGGTCCGCCACGTAAATATGACCGTAGCTAATGCCTTCTCCCGCTGCAACAATTTTCACATGGGAGATATGGGAAATTAGCTCCATAGCCGGAAACAAAGGATAGGAGGGATCCATTTCGTCGGAAGGATAGATCCCGTAAAGCATGATGCCCATGCGCACCATATCGTAATGCTTATCCAATTCCATAATACCGGCGCTGTTGTTCAAGTGCTTTATGGGAATATTCATTCCAGCCTTTTCCAGTAGTTCGATCATATGATCGAACTTTTCCCGCTGGGCAAGAGCATCAGTTTTATCCTTTATATCTGCGGCATAAAAGTGACTGAACATGCCGGTAATGCGCAGTCCCGGCAGCTGTGCGATTTTTTGGATTTCTTCTGCTGTCTCCGTATTCACCGGATATCCGATTCTGCACATTCCCGTATCAACAGCAATATGTATTTCCGCCGTTTTTCCCTGCTGCAGTGCCGCATTGGACAGCTTTTCTGCATCCGCATATCGAAAAATTGCCGCAGTGATGTTTTTCTCCACCAGAGCCTGATATTCCTCCGGGTGAACGTATCCCAAAATCAGGATGGGCTTATCGCAGCCATGTCCCCGCAATTCCAAGGCCTCATCCGCGGTAGCAACGCCGAACCAGTCCACCTGATGCTCCAAAAACTGTGCAAGCGTCACCGCGCCATGGCCGTAGGCATCCGCTTTGATTACCGCCATAATTTTCGTATCTGCCGGAATGCGGTCGCGCACGCCGGCCACATTCTTTTCAATCGCATTCAAATTTATCTTTGCAAAGATTCGTTGATAGCCCATGGGAATTCTCCAAAATATAAATTATTCGCGTACAATCTCTGACAGGGGAGCGACTTGTATACCGGACCGCTCCAGGGCAGCGCGGATCTTTTGGGTAAACAGCAGTGCCTTGGGACCGTCCCCGTGGACGCAAATAGAGTCCGCACAAATGGGGATATCGGTGCCGTCCACTGCCCGAACACGTCCTTCTTCCACCATACGGATGACCCGTTCTACTGCCAGTGTTTCATCCTCGATCATGGCTCCCGGCTTGGAGCGTGCTACCAGACTGCCGTCCGGTTCATACGCCCGGTCGGCAAATACTTCTCTGGCCACCGGCAGCCCCATCTTTTCCGCTTCTGTCAGCATACAGCTGCCGGAGAGGCCCAGCAAAATCAAGGATTTATCAAACTGATATACGGCGGTGCAAATCGCCCGGGCAAGCGCTGAATCCTTTGCCGCCATATTATACATAGCCCCATGGGGCTTTACGTGGGAAAGCCTTCCCCCATGTGATACGGCAAAGGCGTGAAGCGCTCCCAGCTGATAGGTAACATATGCCTGCACTTCGGCGGGGGTCGCCTGAATATTCCGACGGCCGAAGCCCATTAGATCGGGATATCCCGGATGTGCACCGAGAGCGACGCCGGCGGATAGAGCCGTTTTTACGGTCTGATCCATGATCAACGGATCTGAGGCATGGTATCCGCAAGCAATATTTGCGGAAGTCACACAGCAGATGATCTCACCATCCATACCCATGTGATAGGCGCCAAAACTCTCCCCCAAGTCACAGTTCAAATCTACTTTTTTATTCATAAGG
>JAGZAC010000336.1 GCA_018370615.1 Clostridiales bacterium | reverse complement strand
GTAACCTATATGAGGACCTTACGGTGAGTGCCTTATAGAGCAGCGCGAATGCCGTAAGTCTTTATCTTCACGTATTTTTGGTTGACTTTTCTATGAAACTATGCTATACTATTTCCGCTTTGAGGGAGTAGATGGCTCAACATTGAGTGGCAAGTCAACAGACTGACGGGTTTTCGTCTGGCTTGTCTTAAACAACGAGACTCAAGTACGGCGCGGCCGTACTTGGGCTTTTTTATATTTCGGCGGAATGAATCACTGGAGGACAAGATATGGGAATATTAGAACTGTTTTTGATTGCTGCCAGTCTGTCTATGGACGCTTTTGCTGTTTCTGTCTGTAAGGGCTTGTCTACCCGAAAACTGTGCTGGAAGCATTATCTCCTTATTGGGCTCTGGTTTGGAGGCTTTCAGGCACTGATGCCTACCATTGGATATTTTCTGGGCTCCACTTTTGAAAAATATATCCAGTCTTTTGACCATTGGATTGCCTTTGTGCTGCTGGTCTTTATCGGAGGAAACATGTTGAAGGAAGGCTTTTCCAAAAAAGAAGAAAAGGAAGATGATTCTTTCACTTTCCGCACTATGTTGGTTCTTGCGGTAGCTACCAGTATCGATGCGCTTGCTGTGGGGGTAACCTTCGCCCTGCTGTCTGACGTAAATATTGCCGCTGCCGTGGCGCTGATTGGTGGGACAACCTTTATCCTTTCTGCAGTGGGCCTGAAGGTCGGCAATATTTTTGGCGCAAAATATAAGAGCAGAGCGGAAATTGCCGGAGGCGTAATTTTAATTCTCATTGGATTGAAGATTCTGCTGGAGCATTTGGGTGTGATTCATTTTTAATACATTACAAAACGAGCCTGCGATGGATGTTCGCAGGCTCTTTATTATATAAAATCATACGTTGGCTTTGATGCTTTTGGCGGACATTTCTGCCCATGCGGGCCGAAAGCCGCTGCGCATTGCATTGCGGGCGGAAGGAATGTTAGACCAGACGCAGCAGTAATACGGTATTTTGCCTTGCTTTAGGATTTCACATGCCAAGGTGCTTGTGAGAGCGCAGGCGATTCCCTGCTTTCGATAACCTGGCAAAACATCAATTCCAATTTGCCACATGGTAGCGCAGTCGGCGCTGCATCCTGCCAGGCCAATCAACTGCTCCCCGTCATAAGCGCCTATGGCCAGCACATCTAAATGTCTGTAGTCGTTGCTCAAGGCATTGTTGTTCCATGGATTTGTATATAAATGAGCAAATTCCGGTGGAGTGAGGATTCGCATGGGATAGGAACAGGGAAGTGGCCGGAGAATATCAAGGTCTGGAAGAAAGCCCTCCCGTGCAAATCCAATTTCCATATCATATGGAAACAGTATACTTGCAAGCCGACGCGAATAAGGGGTTTCAAAGCAGCGATAAAAGGGTACCTGGCGAATGTAGTCCGCTACTGCGTCGGCAATGCGTTCGTCTACGGAAGCCACAGTATTGTTTCCATAGGAGATAAGACTGCAAAAATGGGGAGGACTTCCAAAATTATTTCGCGCGCCGGCGCGGTTTTGATATATGACGACTTTATTTTCTGTGCTGCAAAAATCTTCCGCCAGGCATCCTGCGTCGATGGCAGACTGTTCCATGGCGATTTGCAGTATTTCCTGGTTGGTCATTTTTATTTCCTTCCATACCGATAATATAAGCAGAATAGCATGTATATTTTTATTTGTCAAGAAATCTCTCTATTGACAAAGCTTGCGTTCCGTGATAAAATACAGTCACATTTGCGAATCATTTGCAAATTGGAGGCTGCATTATGAAAAAATATCATACAGAGCAGCGTAGACAGCTGCTTTTCTTTTTGATGCATCACTGTGATCAGCAGTTTTCTGTGGAGGAAATTGCCGAAAAGCTTTGCAGTGACGGAAGCATCAGCGTCAGCTCCATTTATAGGAATGTAAACGCCATGGCAGAAGAAGGTATCATTCAGCGGTTTTCCAAGGACGGTAGCAGAAAATTTCTCTACCAATATATTGGGGACGGAGACTGCAGTCGGCACATCCATTTGAAATGTGAGATATGCGGCAGCATATTTCACATGGACCGTAAGGCAATGGATGCTGTAGATGCATCGGCTGCGGCATCGGCAGAAGGATTTTCCATTAACAGAAAAAAGACAATTTTGTACGGTGCATGCGGAAAGTGTAAGGAGAAGGGGATTCGATGAAAGACAGAAAGGAATTTATATGAAAAAAGGGATTGCTGCTATTTTGGTTCTTATGCTGCTTTTCGTACCGCTGTATGGGTGCGGCAAGCAGGATGCCGGAGAGGGGGAGGAAACACTCAAAATTGTATCTACTATATTTCCTTCTTATGACTGGGTGCGGGAAATTTTAGGAGAAGAGGCAGATCGGGCAGAGCTGTCGCTTCTTGTAAAAAATGGGGTAGATCTCCACAGCTATCAACCGTCGGTTGAGGATATTGTGACCGTATCCGACTGCGATTTGTTTATCTATGTGGGCGGAGAATCGGACGGCTGGGTGGAGGATGCTCTGGACGCTTCTGACAATCCAAATCAAATT
>JAGZAC010000004.1 GCA_018370615.1 Clostridiales bacterium | reverse complement strand
CCCCTTGTGCAAAGGGGGATGTCGACGTAGTCGACAGGGGGATTGTTTTTTAACAACCCCTCCGCCGCGGATTCACCGCGGCACCTCCCCTTACACAGGTGAGGCTTAAAGTTAGAAAAGCCCCCTTGTGGGGAGGTGCATAGCACCTCCGGGGGCTGGGGGATTGTACATTCAGCCACTATGAAATAAAACCAGATTACCCCACGAGCTCGTCCAGTTTCTTTCGAATCGCCTTCATATCCCGATACATATCCTCATTTTTGCGGGGGTCCCGGAGCAGGGCGGCAGGGTGATACACCGCTGTGATGAGAAAATCGCCCCGTTGGTGAAAGACGCCGTGATCTCGGGTGATTTTAAAGTCCGGTGTAATCAGTCGCATGGCGGCGATACGTCCCAAACAAGCAATGATTTTTGGCTGGATCAGCTTTACCTGGACCCGTAGATAATCTATACAGCAGTCCTGCTCCGCCGGAAGCGGGTCCCGATTGCGGGGAGGCCGGCATTTTAATATATTGGCGATATAGACCTGTTCCCGGTCAATTCCCACCGCTTCCAGAAATTTATTCAAATGCTTTCCGGCAGGCCCCACAAAGGGAATTCCCGATAAATCCTCTTTTTCTCCGGGTGCTTCTCCCACAAACATGAGAATGGCGTCCTTACTGCCTTGCCCGAACACACAGTTCGTCCGGCTTTGGTGTAATGCACATTTTGTGCAGTTACGGCAGGCCTCTTCCAGTGTTTCCCAGTCCATATTGTGCTCCTATGTATGTAAACATTATATGCATCAGTATACAACATTTTTCGAAAAAAGAAAACCCCCTTCTTGACCTGTTCCGGGGAAAGGGGTATAATGATTTTGCAGATATTGCACAATGGACAATATTCTTTAATACATACGAAAGGTTATATAAAAATGAATGCAGTGATATTTGGCGCGGGGAATATCGGACGGGGATTTATCGGGCCCCTTTTTTCTGACGCCGGAGCAATGGTGACTTTTATTGATGTGTCTCCGGTAATTATTGAAAGGATACAAAAAGATGGGGAATATCCCTTGGAAATCGTAGGGGAGACGCCTATAGTCAGACAAATCAAAAACATATTTGTGGCGGACGCAAACGACAGAGCCGCTGCTGTAGAGGCAATTTTGGAGGCGGACATCGCCGCTACCTGTGTGGGAGCCAAGGCGATTCAGTATATCATTCCCAACCTGGCTGCAGGTATCCGCGCGCGCGTGGACGGCGGCAGGCCCCCGCTGAATCTTTTAATTTGTGAAAATCTGATGGACGCAGACGTATATATTCGGGAGCTGCTGGCAAAAGAGCTTACAGAAGCGCAATTGGAACAAATCGGCCTTGTGGAGACTTCTGTGGGGAGGATGGTCCCCTCTTTGAAGCGGGAAGCAGGGGACGGAGAAGAAGCGAACCCGCTGCGCATTGCCGTGGAGGAATACTGTGTACTGCCGGTAGACAGAGCTGCTTTTAAGGGGGAAATTCCACAGATTCCCAATATGGTGCCCTTTACCCCGTTCCATTATTATATAGAGCGCAAGCTGTTCATCCATAATATGGGGCATGCAGTATGCGCATATTTGGGCGAGATTTTGGGCCATACCTATATTTGGCAGAGCATTGGGGATCCGTTTGTCCGGCTGCTGGCGCAAAATGCCATGCTGGAGTCTGCCGGTGCGCTGAGTGAAAAATATCATGTGGATTGTGTGCCGCTGCTGCAGCATATCAATGATTTGCTCCGCCGGTTCGGCAATCGGGCACTGGGGGATACCTGTGCCCGGGTAGGCGCGGATATTCCGCGAAAGCTGGCACGGATGGACCGGCTTACCGGTGCGGCATGCACAGTATTGGAGCAGGGCGCATTTCCAGTGTATATCTGCACAGGCAGTGCCGCAGCGCTTCATTGTTATATGAAGGAGAACGGAATAGACCGTGCAGATGCAGAAAACACTTTGATTTCGTTGACAGGGCTTGCTGCGGATCACCCGGTAACGATATGCACGCTGGAAATGTATGCGCATTTTGCAGCGGGAGAGGATTTGGATGCGATTTTTGTAGCAGCGGAGGAAAAGCTGCATGAAAAGGTTGGAATGATTGTGTGAAGCGGCGCGGTTGCCAGCCCGGGGCTCTAACTAAAGTAGTAATAAAAGGCCCCCTTGTGCAAAGGGGGCAGGCTCCGCGTATGCGGAGCCTGGGGGATTGTCCTTTATCAACCCCTCCGACTCGCCTGCGGCGAGCCACCTCCCCATACACAGGGGAGGCTTTTACTTTATAGGTCCCCTGGTAGGGGCTTTTTTGCAGCGAGTTTTATAAGTAAATAGGGAAAACTACTTTATTTTTCCAGAGGACTGTGATACAATATATTAAATGACCTGCACCGGAAGGGGAATTATATGTGCGGATTTATCGGCTTTACAGGCCAGTTGGAAAATAGAGAGCAGATCCTGCAGAAAATGGCGGATCGAATCGCCCATCGAGGTCCGGATATGGAGGGCTTTCATGTGAGCGGCAGCGGGGAACAGGACAGTATTGCCCTGGGATTTCGCCGGCTCAGCATCATTGACTTAGCCGACGGCGCGCAGCCTATGTATAACGAAGATGGTACTGTCGTTGTAGTATACAACGGCGAAATTTATAATTTCATGGATTTGCGCCAGGAACTGATTGCCCGGGGACATGTATTTAAAACCCGGTGTGATACAGAAGTGCTTCTCCACGGGTATGAAGAATATGGGGAGAGCCTTGCCTCTCGTCTGCGTGGCATGTTTGCCTTTGCAGTGTGGGACAGGAAGACAAATACCCTGTACGGCGCCAGGGACCCCTTTGGAATTAAGCCTTATTATTACTCTCTTCTGCCGGGGGGAGAGCTTCTCTTCGGCTCGGAAATAAAAAGCTTTTTAGAACACCCGGCTTTTCGCAGGGAAGTCAACCCAGCTGCCCTGCGTCCGTACCTCACTTTCCAGTACAGCGCCATGGAGGAAACCTTTTTCAAGGGGACCTTTAAGCTGCCCGCCGCCCATTGGTTTACCTTTCGAAACGGTAAAATGCATACGGAGCGTTACTGGGATGTAGACTTTTCTAAAAAGACAAACAAATCTTTTTCTGCATGTGCAGAAGAAATTGACGCCCGGGTACGGGAATCGGTGGATGCCCACCGGATCAGTGATGTAAAGGTGGGAGCCTTCTTGTCCGGCGGCGTTGACTCCAGCTATATCACAGCCTGTCTTATGCCCAATGATACCTTTTCTGTGGGCTTCCATCCCGATGGAGTGGATGCGGCAAAATTTGACGAGACCAGCGAAGCGCAGGAACTGTCAAAGCGTCTTGGAATCCAAAACTGGCGGGAGATGCTGGAAGGGGAGCAGTGCCTCGCGGCATTTGCCGATATTCAGTATCATATGGACGAGCCTCAGTCCAATCCTTCTTCTGTGCCTTTGTATTTTCTGGCCCAGCTTGCCAGACGGCACGTGACTGTGGTGCTGTCCGGAGAAGGCGCCGATGAAATATACGCGGGATATGAGTGGTATGATGAAGCGGGCGCTATGAAAAAATATAAAAAACTCCCCGGCTTTTTGCGCAGGGGTGCTGCAGGTGTCGCGGCTCGTATGCCCTATTTCCGGGGGCGGGAATTTCTTATTAAAGGAAGCGGTCGGCCGGAGGATTGGTTTATCGGGCAGGCGCTGGTATTTCCGGAGGATGAGGCATACGATATTTTGCGCCCCGCTTATCGGGTCGGGCCTACTGCAAGGGAGGTTGCTGCCCCCATATATGACCGGGTGCAGGGCCTTTCAGAATTGGAGAAAAAGCAATATCTGGACCTGAACCTGTGGCTTCCCGGTGATATTCTGCTGAAGGCGGACAAAATGAGTATGGCGCACTCCATCGAACTGCGGGTGCCGTACCTGGATCGAATTGTAATGGAAGAAGCGGCAACGTATCCCGCATCTTATAAAATTGCGGGGGACACTAAGGCGGTGCTGCGTGCCGCGGCAAACCGGACCTTGCCGGACGAATGGGCAAACCGTAAGAAGAAAGGATTCCCGGTGCCCATTGCCAAATGGCTGGAGGACAAAGAATTTTCTGCAATTGTAAAACAAAGCTTTACCTCCGATGTGGCGGCCCAATATTTTCAGCCGGACAAGCTGTGTGCACTGCTGGAGGATCCTGCCCACAACCGGCGCAAAATCTGGACGGCGTACACGTTTCTTGTGTGGCACCAGCAGTTTTTTGAAAGTCCGCGTTATGCCAGATAAGGGGAGAGGTTACTTTGAACACCAGAGAAGAAATCGTTCCTGTTCTGCTGGGTGCAGACCTGAACTGTTATAACATGGCCAGGGCCTTTCATGAGGCGTATGGGGTTGTATCCTACGCTTTTGGCCGATATGAGATATCTGCCACGAAATATTCCAAAATTGTTCGGTTTACCACTGTGCCGGATTTGGACGACGAACCGGTAATGCTGCGGGTGCTTACGGAATTTGCGCAGACACATACGGGGAAGCGTCTGTATCTATTTGGCTGTACAGATGACTACGCAGCCATGATTATCCGTAGGCGCGGGGAACTTTCCCAGTATATTGCGCCGGCTCCGTCTGCTGCATTATATGAGTCCCTTCAGAAAAAAGCGGCCTTCTACGAGGTCTGTGACCGCTATCATATTCCTTATCCGGATACGGTAGTGCTGGAGGAGGTTCCTGCAGAAGAACAGGTGACGGAAGCGGCGTTGGGATTTCCCTATCCCATCATTGTCAAGCCTTCCTCCAGTGTGGAATATTGGAAATATCCCTTTGAAGGAATGAAGAAGGTGTACACTGCGGAAAATCCCGCCCAGACGGTAGAAATTATCCGCCAGATTTACGCCTCCGGTTATCCGGACAAAATGATTTTGCAAAGACGGATTCCCGGCGGGGACAGTGAAATGCGGGTGCTCACCGCTTTTTCCGACGAGAAGGGAAAGGTGCGGGCGATGTGCCTGGGTCACACGATGATCGAAGAGCACACCCCCAAGGGGTTGGGAAACCATGCCGCAATTGTCACAGAACCGGTTTCCAATTTGACGATTGCAGAAAATATAAAAAACATGCTGGAAGCAGTGGGATATACAGGCTTTTCCAATTTTGATATCAAACATGCGGGCGGCGAAGATTATCGGGTATTTGAAATCAATCTCCGCCAGGGACGAAGCAATTATTATGTCACCGGCAGCGGCATGAATATCGCCCGTCTTGCAGTGGAAAAATGGCAGGATGGCGGGGTGGACTGCCAGATGCAGGAGGCATCCAGCTTCTGGCATCATGTGCCCGCGGGCGTCGCCTATCGATATACAGAGGACAAGGCGCTGGCGGCACGGGCAAAGGAACTGAGGCGGTCAGGACGGTCTACCTGCTCTTTGAAATATGCCTTTGATCTGCGTCGGAACCTTTTGCGCCGACTGTGCGTGTTGGAACAGCTGCGCCGACAGAGAGGGAAATTCAGAAAATATTACCCAAAGGTGATAAAGTAACGGGGGCGCAGAAATGCAGTCGCAGAAGAAACCGATCCTTGGCATTTTAGGCGGACTGGGTCCCATGTCCAGTGTGTACTTTTATGAACTGATCACTGCCCATACAGTGGCGCGGCGGGATCAGGAGCACATTGATATTGTGCTTTCCTCCCGTGCCTCTACGCCGGACCGAACAGATTACATCATGGGAAAAAGTACAGACAGCCCACTGCCGTATATGGTAGAGGATGCCCTGCGCCTGGAGGCATACGGGGCAGATGTTATTGTGATTCCCTGCAATACGGCCCATTATTTTATCGATGAGGTGCGACGGAGCGTGAAAATTCCCGTACCAAGCATAATTGAGGAGACTGCGGAGTATATAAAGCAGTGTGGGTATCAAAAGGCCGGCATCATGGCTACAAGGGGAACAGTAGTTTCCGGTTCTTATCAGCAGAAGCTGGAGCAGCTGGGACTGGCGTGGGAGATTCCCGGGGAAACGGATCAGGGGTATCTTCACAGTCTGATTTATGATGACATAAAAAGCGGCAGAAAACCGAACATGGAACATTTTTTTACAGTTGTAGAAAATCTGAGAAAAAAGGATTGTGACGTGCTGATTTTAGGATGTACGGAACTTTCTCTTATCAAAGAAACGGAAGAGATGGACATTCCCTTTGCCGATTCGATGAAAATTCTTGCCCATAAAGCCATTGAAATGTGCGGTGCAAAATCTGTGGGACTTTTCCCGAAGAAGGTTTTACGATGAAATTATGTGATGTTGTCAAAAATATTGAACACACAGGGGACTCAGACGATTGGGTAAGGCGAATCGAATACAATTCCCACAAGGCTTGTCCAGGGGATTTGTTTGTGTGTCTTCCCGGAGGACAAAGGGATGGGCACGATTATGCTCCCCAGGCATATGAAAATGGTTGCCGGCTGTTTTTGTGCCAGCGGAAATTGGATTTGCCGGAGGATGCGGTACAGGTGATTACGCCGGATACCCGGGCGGCCCTTGCGGTTATTTCTGCGGACTTTTATGAACATCCGGCTGACCGCCTGCATTTGATCGGTGTTACGGGGACCAAAGGAAAGACTACCACAGCGCTGCTGATCGCAGCGGTATTGAACGCTGCGGGAAAAAACTGCGCATATATCGGCTCCAACGGCGTAATCATCAACGGGAAGCGGACAGAAACAGTGAATACGACGCCGGAGAGCAGGGATTTGCATCATTATTTTAACATGATGACAGGTGCAGGCGTCCGATACGCAGTTTTGGAGGTATCCTCCCAGGCGCTTGCCCATCATCGGGTGGATGGGATTTCCTTTGAAATTGTAGTATTTACAAACTTGTCAGAAGACCATATCGGTCCTGGAGAGCATCCGAATTTTGAAGGTTACCGAGACAGTAAGCGGCGGCTGTTTACGTCCCACAATGCAAAATACGCGGTATACAATGCAGACGATCCGGCTTGGGAATATATGCTGGAGGATTTCTCTGGGGAGCGGATTTCCTATGGAATCCGCAATCAAGCAGACTACATTGCATACGATCTTGCACGGTACCGTACGGCGACGGCATTGGGTGTGGCGTTTTATTGCTCCAGAGGAAGCCGAAGCGAGCATGTACAGCTGATGTCTCCGGGAGTATTCAGCGTATATAACGGGCTAGCCGCGATTGCTGTGTGTGAGCTTTTTGAGGTCAGTAGGGACTTTGCTGCCGGGGTGCTGGAAAAAACACCTGTCCAAGGACGGTTTGAAATCGTGCCGGGGATTCCCGGACGTACGTTTATCATTGATTATGCACACAATGGTCTCAGCCTTACCAGTGCGCTGAAGACTTTGCGGGAGTATAAGCCCAATCACTTGATTTGCGTGTTCGGCTCCATCGGGGGGCGTACCAAGGGCAGACGGCGGGAGCTAGCCGAGGCGGCGTCTGCGCTGGCAGATTTCTGTATTATCACCAGCGACAACCCGGACTTTGAGCCGCCAGAGGATATTGTCAACGATATTGCTTCCTACATGGCGCCGGAAACCAGCTATGAATGTATCATAGATCGAAGGGAAGCGATTTTTCGGGCCGTGGAGATGACAGAGGAAGGGGATATTGTTTTATTTGCAGGAAAGGGACATGAGACCTTTCAGCTTGTGTGCGGAAAAAAACAGCCCTTTATAGAGCGTGAAATTGTTCTGGAGGCTTGCCAGGAATTTTCTCCGCGTCTTTTGTAGGCGTGAATATGTTTTGATTGTAAAGGGGAACAATCCCCCGCCGACTGCCGTCGGCATCCCCCTTTACACAAGGGGGACTTTTTGTATTAAGCCTTTCCACAGGTGGTCTATAAAGTAAAAGCCTCCCCTGTGTAAGGGGAGGTGCCGCTTTAGCGGCGGAGGGGTTGTTACATACTTATATAAGTGAATTTATTCCATTTTACTTCCGAAACGGCTGGATGAGTATTCTCTGTCTACCGTAATTACCGCATTATAGCTGGGATCAATCTTTTTCACTTCTCCCTGCAGCTCTGCACACAAAGCTTCATCCTTTACGGGAAAATCATCAGTAACCGCTACATCGAAAATCAAATTGGAGTGGGTAACTCCCGATACAATGCGAAAATCATGCATAGAAATGGGAGAGGAATACTGAGAAGACATCTCTCCAATGATACTGGAAACTCTGGCGCGGATTTCGTTGACATGGGCGTCCTTATATTGTATTGGGTCCATATGAATGACCATATGAATCCCCAGCTCTCTGCGGAAGTCCTCTTCAATATTGTCAATTAAATCATGGGAGCGCATTACATCTTCTTCCGCATCCACTTCCACATGTACCGAAACGAAATACCGGTTTGCACCGTAGCTGTGAATCACTAAATCATGGATGCCCAGGACGCCCTCATATTTCCGGATTTTTCGAATAATCTGTGCGGTAAATTCTTTGTCCGGCGCTTTGCCCAGCAGAGTATCGGAGGCTTCCTTTGTAAGCTTAATGCCCAAAATTAATATGTAAACAGCGATGACACAGCCCAGTACTGCATCCGTCATGGGACCCGTAATTTTGGAAAGCAGCATGGCGGCTACCACTGCTCCGGTGGCACACATATCGCCGATACTGTCGATGGCCGAAGCGCGCAGTGCCTGGGAATCGATGCGCCGTGCAACCACATAATAATACAATGCCATCCCGCCTTTTATCACAACGGTGGCACTCATGACTATGGTGGAAATGGGACTGAAAATTGCTTCACTGCCTCCTGCGAACAGCTGCTCTGCAGAGCTGCGCAAAAGTTCAATTCCAAGCACGCATACGATAATGGAAATAAACAACCCGCACAAATATTCCGCTCTGGCGTGGCCGTAAGGGTGCTCTTTGTCGGCAGGACGTGCAGAAAGCACATATCCTACCAGAACGAAAACGGAGCTGCCGGCGTCGGATAGGTTGTTGATAGCGTCGGCTACGATGGACATGCTGCCGGAAAGCAGGCCGGTGGTGATTTTTATAATAAACAGCAGAATATTGCAGACAATGCCTACAATGCCTGCTTTGCGCCCGGCGCCCAGCCGGGCTTTTGATGTTTCTTGCTGCATTGGTTCCGGTCCTTTCTGTATAAGAATGCTATTTTGCCGCGCCATCCTCCCTTTTTACAAGAATCAGCTGCTGTGCATAGGGCAGGCTTTCAATCCAATGGCAAAATATGTGCCATTCTTCCAGCTTGTGATTGCGTCTGGCATAATATATGTTGATAAGATTTTCATAATTCATGGTGCAGGTGCGCATTTGATTGTAGGAAGCAGGCAGCAGTTGAATCATATCGTGCCAATGTGCCCTATCCTTGGTTTCGTTATAGCGCAGCCGGGCTTCTTCCAAAAACTCGATCACCCCGTCCAGGCAGGCGAGTGCTCCATCACTCATGCGGTCGCAGCTGAAATCCTCTCTGGAAAAGGGAGATGCATGGATCTTATGCATGGTGCTGGTGGAGTTGGCTACGGTGCCTACTTTATAAGTGTCATATTCCTTCCACCAGTACAGCGGGGCAGTGATGTCCACAGATACGAACACCATGCGCAGATATTTGCGGTGATCTGAACCGGAAACAGCCAGCCGGCGTGCCAGGTCCAAATCGTTTGGCCCCAGAACAAAGGCGCCGTTCTCGTCATAAGAACTGTCACTTCTGTTCCAGCTGTTCATGGGATTTCTTGCGCCGCGAATCGCATTGTCCAGATTCATTACGCTGGTTCTATCCAATTTTATCATAGCTTGCTCGACCTTTCTGATGCTGTTTTCGATTGTGGAAACATTTTACCATAAAGGCGGTTTTATGTCAACCAACGGTAAATAATGAAGGAATTGTGAAAAAGATGAAATTCCTGTATAAAATCCTGCGGGGTGGCTACACTACCATCGAAACCTATAACCGAAAGGATGCAGGAAAAATGAACAACAACAGCAAGGAAAACCGCAGAGCAAATTTGTATGTGACGCTGCTGGTCATTTTGATGATGATCGCCGTAGTGGTGGCAATTGCCGGCGCAGTAGTGCGGAATGTAAATACGGAAGCACCGGAGACCACAAAAGTGACAGGCAGAGCGGAGGAAGTCACCAAATCGGATACGACGGCGGATGATGCCTTTGCCGAGAAGGAAGATGAAACGACGGAGCAGCCTGACGAGCTGGCAGAAAAGGACGGAGAGACGAAGGAGGACGCCTCTGCCGACACTACAGTCAGCGTAGACGGCGAAGTGGAAGAGGAACAGTTGCCCGAGTTTATTAACCCCACTGGTGGCGAAATCATGCAGAACTACAGCATGGAAGTACCGGTCTTCTCCATTACGATGAATGACTACCGCACCCACAACGGCGTAGATATCAGTGTTGGTGCCGGAGAAGCAATATACGCTGCAGCTGCCGGCGTCATTGAGGAAATCTGGGATGATCCCATGATGGGAAAATGTCTGTCCATTTCTCATGCAGGCGGCGGAGTGAGCACATATGCAAATCTGAATGAAGAATTGCCTGCAGGTATTACCGTCGGCACAAATGTAGCGGCAGGAGATATCATTGCAGCTGCCGGCGAAAGCGCTCTGGCGGAGATTGCCCAGGAACCGCATCTGCATTTTGAGCTGGAGGTAGACGGCGTTTCTGTAAATCCGGCAGACTATATTGATTTTTCCGCTGGTACGCCACAGTATGAGGACCAATAAAAAGAGGCCGTTCGGCCTCTTTTTATTGGTCAGTTATTTTTCGTTTTTTAAGGTTTGTAGCTCTTTCATAAAGGTTTCCACGTCCTTAAATTCCCGGTGCACCGATGCGAACCGCACATAGGCCACAGCATCCAGCGCCCGGAGCTTTTCCATAGCCATGTCCCCGATTTCGGACGAGGAAATTTCTCTGCGCAGAGAGTTTTGAATTTCGATTTCAATTTCATTTGCCACTGCTTCCGCATTGACGGGGCGCTTTTGGCAGGCCTTCATAAGCCCAGACAAAAGCTTGTTTTTATCAAACAATTCTTTGGACCCGTCCTTTTTTATTACCACTGGCTGAAACGCATCAATGATTTCATATGTGGTGAATCTTCCGTGACACCGGAGGCATTCCCGTCTGCGCCGGATGGAGTTGTTTTCCTCCACCGGACGGGAATCTACTACTTTAATATCATCGCATCCACAAGACGGACATTTCATATATACCTTATCTGCCTTTCCATATAAATTGGGGGAAAATGGAAATCTACATAACTTTATTATATACGATTGTTTTAATTTTTGCAAGTGCCTATTTATAAAAAATCATAGAATCATTCGATTAATTTTGTTTGACGCGGGCATATAAGGCTGCCGTACGGATGAAAAGATTTCACTCCGGCAACAATATACTTGAAAATAGTCAAATCGGAGGCAAAAAAGAAATGCAATATGTGCAAACGGTCTTAGCAGCGATTTTATCTATAACCGCTATGTTTATTATTACAAAATGTATCGGATGCCGGCAAATGTCGCAGATGAGTTTGTTTGACTATGTAAACGGAATTACCATCGGTTCTATTGGTGCAGAGCTTGCAACGGCGTTGCCACATGAAATTTTGGACCCGCTCATTGCTATGATTGTATATGGCGGCATCAGTATTTTGCTTGCGTGGATTACCAACAAATCCCGGCGTCTCGCCGGGATTATCAACGGCAGACCGCTTATTCTTTTTCGGAATGGGAAACTGATTAAGAAAAGCTTTAAGAAAGCTCGTTTGGATGTGGATGAATTTGTAATGCACTGCAGAAGCGGCGGTTATTTCGATTTGTCTCAGATTGAATGTGTAATTTTGGAAGCAAATGGGAAACTGAGTATTATGCCCAAATCGGAAAATCGGCCGCTGACGCCTCAGGATATGGGGATTACCGTGGAAAAAGCAACCTTATACACAGCGATAATCGTAGACGGTGTAGTGGACTGGAATCGCCTGCGGGAAGAAGGGCTGGACGAAAAGTGGCTGGATCGCCAGCTGCACGCTATGGATATTCGTTCTCCAGGGGAGGTTTTTTATGCGGCGGTAAGTGAGGGAATACTGCACGCATTTCCCTATGCTGCCGAAAAGACGAGCGGATAATGATGTGGCCTATAAGCGTCCTCTTGTGGGGGCACATAGATTAAAAAGGCCCCCTTGTGGGGAGTTGCAAAGCAACTCCGGGGGCATGGGGATTGTCTTACACAACCCCTCCGCCACAGCACAGCTGTGGCACCTCCCCTTGCACAGGGGAGGCTTCAGTTCGCTGGTTTACGCCGCACCAGCTCCCCTTGCACAGGGGAGGCTTCAGTTCGTTGGTTTATGCTGTGGTACCTTCTCTTAAATAGAGGAGGATTTTGCTAAAGTTGCGTATTTCTAAAAGGCTCCCCTATGTAAGGGAAACCTTTTGTTAGGTGACGTATTCAAAAAGGCTCCCCTGTGTAAGGGGAGCTGTCAGCGTTAGCTGACTGAGGGGTTGTTTCTTCAATAATAAAAGCCTTCCTTTATCAGGAAGGCTTTTATTATCCTAAACTTTCTTCCCGCTTTTGGCGCCTTTTGTACCGGAATGGGTACTTAACGCCAGCAGATTTGTATCAAAGGAAAACAGAATATCCTCCTCCTGCCTGCTTCTTTTTATGGCAAGAGAAATCAACGTATCTAAGAGCTCTGTATATGGCACGCCGACAGGTTCCCACAAATAAAAAGCGAGGGACCCCGGAATGGTATTAAACTCATTGATATACAGCGCATCTGCTTCGCAGTCAATCATAAAATCAATTCTGGAAACCCCGGACATCCCCAAATAACGGAATGCATCCACCGCCATTGTACGGATTCTTTCCCGCAGCTCTGGAGAAATATCCGCGGGGATTTTCCGCTTCAGACTTGCCATTCCTTTGGCTCCTCCCCCTTTAGCGCCTCCTCTGTCCATATATTTGTTTTCGTAGCTGAGGATCTCGTCCTCCATAAAGGGTTCTTCACATTCGGAAGCCTGGGCCTCCCAGGCATCTCCCACCACGGAGCAATTGATCTCTCGCAGCTTTGTAATGGCAGGCTCTGTCAAAACCGTATCTGCATAAGTAAACGCAGTTTCCAGCGCCGCCTCCAGCGCTTCTCTGTCCGACGCCTTGGATATGCCCACGCTGGAGCCCAAATTCACAGGCTTTACAATCACCGGATACGCCATTTTGTCCTCCACCCGGCGAACCATATCCTCCATGCGGTCACCGCGCAGAAAACGCACACAATCCAGCACAGGAAAGCCGCCATCCCGTAGTATGGTTTTCATTACGTATTTGTCCATCCCTACTGCGGAAGCCAATACATCGGGCCCCACAAAGGGAACTCCTACCGTTTTCAGATATCCCTGCAGAGCGCCGTCCTCCACATTGGTCCCGTGGGTAATGGGAAAAGCCACGTCGATGCGCTCCGGCTTTTCTCTCCGACCGGCGCCAGAAATGGGCTGCAGATATACATTCCCGTCTGCCGGCACAAAAGTCACCTGCCGGCAGGTTTCAAGCATTCCCGGTATATCCAAATAAGAGGACATGCTGCGAAGGACTTCCCCTGTATACATTTCTCCTGTTTTTGCAATGTAGACAGGATGAATATTGTATTTTTCCTTGTTCAAATTTTCTATTGCCTGCAGGGCGGAGATGACAGAAACCTCATGTTCCACGCTGCGTCCGCCGAACAATACTGCCAGTTCTATTTTCATACAGCTTCCTCCTCAGTAGTTATCCGGCAAATCGTTTTCCAAGAGGACCACTTTTTTGCGTGTCGTTTCTATGGAATAAACTTTCTGCATTGCGTCTGCCAAGTCTGCGGCCACATAGGACTGTTCCTTCGGATATCCGGCTTTGGCAAGGCCCGCCATAATGGGGCCTGCCCGGCGCTGCCCTACGGCAATGACAAAATCGCACATTTCTGCCGCCTGCATGCCGAATGCCTCGTTTAGGGCTTCCTCCTGTTCTCCCAATTCCACCATACCGGGGGTTATCAAAATTTTATATTCGCTGAACAGCGCCATGGTCTCCAGCGCCGCTTTGCATCCGCTGGGATTGGAATTGAAGGCATCGTCGATGATTGTCACCGGACCCTTTTCCAATAGCTGCATCCGATGGGGCACCGGCTGAATTCGCTTGATGCCGTATTGAATATCCTCTACCGGCACGCCTAGGGAATCGGCCATTGCTACTGCGCCGCACAGATTGACAACATTATGAGCACCGATGAGAACCGTTTGAAACGTGTGACAGCCCCCGTCCGGATAGGTAACAGTAAAGGAGGTACCCTTCCTGGACACAGAGACCACATTCGCCCGATAATCCGTATTTTCCCCTGTACCGTAACGCACGCACCCTTCCGGCAGGCGGGCAGCGATATACTCGTTATCCGTATTCAAAAACACCTTGCCGCCTACAGCGTCGGCAAGCTCATACTTGGTATTTACAATATTCTCTATGCTTTTGAAGGATTCCAAATGCTGCGGCCCGATAGAGGTAATGATACCAAGCTGGGGGGATACAATGTCGCACAGCTCCCGAATTTCCCCTGTCTTTTTTGCCCCCATTTCACATACAAAAATTTCGTGATATCCCCGCAGCTGCTCCCGGATGGTTTTCACTACGCCCATGGGAGTATTGTAGCTTTCCGGCGTCATCAGCACATTGTACTTTTGACGCAGCAGCGTTGTCAGAAAGTACTTCATGCTGGTTTTGCCGTAGCTGCCGGTAATGCCGATAATTTTGAGGTTTGGGCAGCCCTTTAAAATCTGCTTAGCGGCTCGTATATAATGCCGGCGCACTGCGGCTTCTGCCGGCGCATTGATTCCGTTGGACAAAAGCAACAAAAGGGGCGCTACTATATAGCCGATGAAAAGCGCAGCAAAGTGCCAGCCACCGACCTCTAAAATATATAAAACCACCGCAGCCGCTGCAATAAGCAGGTGCAGCACCATATATGTAGCAAGCAGCCGTTTTACCCGTGCGGTGAATACCAGCGGCTTTTTTGCCTTTTTTTTCGGAATATCGGACAGGGCAAAAATAATAAACGCCCCAACAAACAGAAGTTGTATGACATTTCCAACGGTAAAACCCGAGCCGGATATGCGGCCAATGTACACTGCCACAGCTGCAAACGCTACAGCATATATATTAGACGCCACACTCCCTAGATTTTTCCCGATCCACTTCAGGTGGCGAACCGGATGATAAGCGTTCAGCTGGAAGATATGAGCGTGGGTGAGTGCATTCATAAAGACGGCACACAGATATGCAGCTACACATAGGATAAAGAAATATATTTCCATAGAAAACCATGCCTTTCTTGGACAGTTGCTGTTTGTGATGTATAAAAAGACTCAGTTAATTTTTAAATAGGATTTTAAAATGGAAGCAAATACGTAGGGCTGATCCAACCAGGCATAATGCCCCGCCCTGGCGATTTTGGCAAGGCCCGCATTGGGGATTTCCCGTTCCATCTGCATACCGTCTGACAGCGGCGTTGCCGTATCGTTTTCTCCCCAAATGAGCAAGGTCTCTTCCGGGATTTGCGGCAGGAGCGGCGCCAGGTCTTCATTGACGACGCGCACCAAAACCTTTCGCATGACGGGGGAGGCTGCGGCATAATCCGAGGAGCCCATTTTTTTCAGAAGGCCGGGCAGGGCCCCGGGAAATAGCTTTTTCACAGGCGCCCAGTTTAAAAAAGACTTCCCCAGCTTATACAATTTTGTACGTATGTAATATCCTGCGCTGCGCTTGGGGAGAATGCCTGCACTTCCGGTCAGGATAATTCTGTCAATTACAAAAGGCAGCGATGTACGGGAGGCCATTTTAATAATGATTCGTCCCCCAAAGGAATGACCCAGAAGAATTACACGCTTTGCCTCAAAGCTTTCAATAAAGCGGATGACGAAATCCACATAACTGCTAAGATCCCAGTCCTCCGAAGGTTCCTGTGTTTCACCAAAGCCGGGCAGGTCAGGGGCAATAGCACGATATTTTGCAGAGAGCAGTTCCGTGACTGGAGCAAAAAGCTCCTTTTTGGAGCCCCAGCCATGAAGCAAAAAAACAAAGGCACCGTCTCCACAATCGATATAGTCGGTTTCAATTCCGTCTATCGTTTTGCGCATTTCGTCACCTCCTTTTTCCATTATATGCATGCTTTTGCAGACTTTACAAAGGTATTTTTATCATATCATATCCCTGATTTACTGTCAAGAAAAGGATGTCGTAAAAGACAAATAGAAAGGCACGAAAACCTCCCTTGGAGTTGTTGCGTACTTCTATAGAGGGCACGGCGTATTTGTATAAGCAAGAAGCCCTCTGTGAAGAAAGGCCATGATAATTGAAAGAACAATCCCCATGCCCCCGGAGCTGCTGCGCAGCTACCACACAGGGGAGCCTTTTTAGCCTATGTGCCCCCATGGGAGCTGCTGCAAACTCCCATGGTCTTTCCAATGAGACGGCCCGAAAAGGAGCTTTTAAGGATATCACAACCATTTATATACAAAAGGCCTTCCTCTTATAAGGTAATTTTCATTGGCGGGCTTGAAGTAGAATCCGAGGTAGAGCAATGATGTTAATTAAGAAGATAAGAATTTCGATGGTTCAACTTCCACCTTTGAAAACGCAAAAATATTTTTTTCATGTGGCTCTTACAGAAAAAGCACAACATTGTAGAGTTAACTTTCGTGTTGTGTTTTTTGATATTCTATTGTATAATTATGCTTAAAGAAAGATCTGGTAAGGAGGATTCAAATGGAAAAATTTCATGCGCAGACAGTACGTATTATTCGTTTTCCTGATTGTAAAATGGTATCGAGCGGATTCGGCTCTTTTGGGGATCCGAATTTCACACTATTTGAAGAATGGTTCAGTAAACAAACTGTTTATCCCGGTTTATATAGCTATGATTTTCTATCTGATTGTGGCGGATGCGAATTAGGTATGCAATGGATGTATATTTATGATGAACGCATGGAAGTACCGAATAAACTCAAAATTATTGATTTCAAAGGCGGATATTATGCAGTAGTAACTGCAATTGACTGTGATGCTTCATCCTATGAGTGCGCGATGGCGTCACGAGATGATTATTTAAAGGCTAACGGTCTTGAGTTTGATGGCAGTCGCTGGCAACTGGGGCACATTTTAACCGGCTATCCTCTTGTGAAAGAAATATGCGGTGCAGGGCAAATGGATTATTGGATGCCGATAAAAAAAGTAAATGAACTATAAATTATCAATTTTCTGTGCTAATGAGGCGTTTATCTTTTCAAATAGTGAATAAACGAGACAATCCCTCAGTCAACTTCGTTGACAGCACCCCAGGAGTTGCTTTGCAACTCCCCACATGGGAGCCTTTTTGGGGATACATCACCTAACAAAAGGTTCCCCTTACACATGGGATCTGGTGCGGCGTAAACCGACAAACCAAAGCCTCCCCTGTGCAAGGGGAGGTGCCACAGCTGTGCTGTGGTGGAGGGGTTGTGTAAAACAATCCCCCACCCGCTATCGCGGGAGCCCCCTTTGCACAAGGGGGCCTTCTTAATGTGCTCTGGAGGTGTTTCTTAACTTCCCATATGGGGCCTGTTTTATACTTAGCGAAGTTCTTGCCCTTTGCCTGTTTTAGGCAAAGGACCTTATTTCGTGTAGAATGGATGAAACGTCCTGCCTATTTTTTTATAAACACCTTAAATATTGTTTATGCATAATTTAAAATCTTCCTTATTTTATGTCAAAAGCCGCCCACACAAAAATTCGTTTTGATGCAGCAAAAAAATAGTCAAATGTTCTATTGACAATATTTTTTTTGTGTGTTAAAATTTGTTTCGTTCCGAACAATATACATGAAATATTGCAGTCTTGCTGTCAGAGAGGAGGAAGGATTCCAATGGAAAAAGACTGTGGAATGTGGATCAATATCCTATCCCACAAGCTAAAAAAACGCATGAACGCCAGCATGCAGAGTTTGGGCATTACCGGGGCACAGAGCCGCGTGATGCACTATATTCTTGTGAAGTGCGCCGATGGGCCGGTATTCCAGCGCGATGTAGAGAGTATCTTTGGTCTAAGCCGCTCTACGGCTACCGGTATCCTGCAGTTGATGGAAAAGAATGGCCTGATCCTGCGAGAAAGCGTAGCCAGCGATGCGCGTCTGAAAAGTCTGATTCCTACGGAAAAGGCGGCGCAGCTGGATGAACAGATTGGAAAGTCCCTGCATCAGACGGAGCAGCGTCTTACCCAGGGTCTGTCTAGTGCACAGCTTGCACTGTTTCTGGAAACCGCTGCGCACATGTCTGCAAATTTGGATGAGTAGCCGATGTACGATACAATCATTTTTATGATGTGCTGTGCGTGTGCGCACTGACTGCGTTATGCTTTTGGAGGAGGAGAACTACATATGATAAAAACCCTTGCTCGCAGTATCCGCGAGTACAAAAAAACTGCAATTTTAACACCGCTTCTGGTTACGGTGGAAGTGATTCTGGAATGCATCATTCCGTTCACGATTGCCAATCTGGTGAACGAGATGCAGGCCGGCTGCGGCATGGACGTCATTATAAATTATGGCATTCAGCTGGTGATTATGGCCGTTCTTTCGCTGATTTTCGGCGTTGCGGCTGGCAACACCTGCGCCACTGCATCCACGGGCTTTGCGCGCAATCTTCGCAAGGATATGTTCTACCGGATCCAGGAGTACTCTTTTGAGAACATCGACAAATTTTCGGTGTCCAGCCTGGTAACGCGTATGACCACTGACGTTGTTAACGTGCAGATGTCCTTTATGATGATTATCCGCATAGCTATCCGCGGGCCTCTGATGCTGATTTTCTCGTTTATCATGGGCTTTGCTATGGGCGGACGGCTGGCATTGATCTTTCTTGTTACCATCCCGCTGCTGGGCATTGGACTAGTACTGGTCATTCGTAAGGCTACGCCGATTTTCCGTCGGGTGTTTCGTAAATACGACGCCTTGAACGACTCGGTACAGGAGAACGTACAGGCTATGCGCGTGGTGAAGAGCTACGTGCGCGAGGAGTACGAAAAAAAGAAATTTGCTGCGGCTGCTGAGGATGTCTGTAAAGACTTCACCCGCGCTGAACGCATTATGGCGATCAACAATCCCATGATGCAGTTTTGTGTATACGCGGGCATGGCTTTC
>JAGZAC010000335.1 GCA_018370615.1 Clostridiales bacterium | reverse complement strand
CTGGGTTTGGTGTTTGGGATTGTCAGCGCACTGCTTTTTGTATGGATTTTCGCAATGGTTGCCGCTGCGGCTTTGGATGCAATTGCTTCCGTTGCACCGGGAACTGTGGATCCAGATATTTTAGAGGATTCCATACTGCTTAAGTTTTTTGCCCGCTATAATCCTGTAGAGGCGATTACAAATGCCATTGCAGGACGATAAGTGTTTTCCAAACGTTCTCAGAAAGGTTTCATTTTTATGAAGGCAAAATACATTCCGAACATTTTGTCCGTTCTCCGGCTTTTCATGTCTTTTGCATTTGCAGCCGTTTTTATCTGGGGATACCCGGACTATGTCATGCTGGCTGCGTTTATCTTCATCCTGTCCGGTGTGACAGATGTGGTGGATGGAATTCTTGCCAGAAAATTCGGCTGGGTGACAAATGCGGGAAAGATTCTGGACCCCCTGGCCGACAAGCTTATGCAGTGCACCGCGCTGATTTGTCTGGTATTCTGGGAGATTGTGCCCTGGTGGATTCTCATTTTGATTGTGGTCAAGGAATTGCTCATGGGATGCGGCGCAATCGTTCTCTTCCGGAAAAGCCATGAAATCGGCGTGTCCAAATATTTCGGCAAAGCATATACAGTGCTCTTTTATGCTGTAGTTATGTTGTTTTTGCTGTTCCAGGACTGGCTTAGCGTCCATGAGTGGGCCACATATGCCCTGTGCATATTTATGGCAGTGATGGCATTCTGCGTGCTCATCCTGTATTATATCAGTTATTTGAAAAACAAAACCAAAAAGCGAAGAAAGGCGACAACGGATGGTAATGTGTGCAAGATGCCATAAACGAATGGCGGTCGTATTCATCACACGAGTGGAGGAAGGCGAATCTAAGCAGGAAGGCATTTGTATAAAATGTGCGAAAGAGCTCGGTATCAAGCCGGTCAATGATATTATAGCGAAAATGGGTCTCAGCGATGAGGATGTAGATCGTATGTCTGAAGAGATGCAGGATATTATGGACGGCATCGAAAATGGCGAGGACCCTCTGGGGATGGGCGGTGAAGAAGGTCTGATTCCCAGCGGCGCGGACGAATCCCGTGCGCCGGCGGTGGATTTCGGAAAGCTTATGCGGGAGGGGCTTGCGGCGGCAGCGAATCTTCCCCAGGAGCAAAAGCCTGCAAAGGAAAAGGGACGCGGCAGTGAGAAGGGGGAAGTGCGCAAAAAGAAAGAGCGCAAATTCCTCACAACCTACTGCCAGAACATTACGGAACAGGCTGCCATGGGCAAATTGGACCGAGTTGTGGGCAGAGAACGGGAGCTGGATCGCGTGATTCAGATTTTGTGCCGGCGGCAGAAAAATAATCCCTGCCTCATCGGAGAGCCCGGTGTTGGAAAGACAGCGATTGCCGAAGCGCTTGCCCAGAAAATCGTTGCTGGGGACGTGCCCTATAAGCTGCGGGGAAAAGAGCTGTTTTTGATGGATCTTACCGCCCTGGTAGCCGGCACCCAGTTCCGGGGGCAGTTTGAGTCCAGGGTGCTGGGCCTACTCAATGAGGTGAAGGCGGCAGGAAACATTATTCTTGTGATCGATGAGGTCCACAATATTGTGGGTGCCGGCGATGCGGAAGGGTCCATGAATGCTGCCAATATTATGAAGCCTGCACTGTCCAGGGGCGAAATCCAGGTGGTAGGCGCCACAACGATGACGGAATACCGTAAATATATTGAGAAGGATTCCGCACTGGAACGGCGGTTCCAGCCGGTGACCGTGGAAGAGCCTGGCCTCGGGGACACAGAGGATGTTTTGCGGGGAATCAAGCATTATTACGAAGCGTACCACGGCATCCACATTCCCGACAGTGTGCTCCGTTCTGCGGTGGTTATGAGCGAGCGTTATATTACAGACCGGTATCTGCCGGACAAGGCGATTGACCTGATTGACGAAGCGGCCGCCCATATTTCCCTGTCCAGCCCTGCCATCAACGAGCGGTATGAGCTGGGGGACCGTTTGGTGGCCATTGAAAAAGAGCAGGCGGCCCTGGAAGCCGCTGCGGAGTCCGGCGAAGATGCGGACGAGGACACATACCGCCGTCTGGCGGATATTAAAGTGGAGCAGCTGCGCATTCAAAACCGCATTGAAGAATTGAAAGCAGTCTGCGATAAGGTGGAAATGAAGGAATCTGACCTGGCAGACGTGATTGAAATATGGACGGGGATTCCCGCTTCTTCTATTACGGAAGATGAGTATGCACGGCTGGAGGGACTGGGCGACCGGATCCGGGAAAGAATCGTTGGACAGGACGAGGCAGTGGACGCAGTGGTACGAGCTGTACGGCGGTCCAGAACGGGTGTTTCTCCCAAACGCAAGCCGGTGTCCTTCATTTTTGCTGGCCCCACCGGCGTGGGCAAGACGGAGCTGGTAAAGGTCCTGGCGGCAGACTTGTTTTCTTCTCCGGAAACGCTGATTCGACTGGATATGAGCGAGTTTATGGACAAATTTTCCGTGTCCAGAATTGTGGGCGCACCTCCCGGATATGTGGGATATGATGACGGGGGGCAGCTGACGGAAAAAATTCGCCGCCGTCCGTATT
>JAGZAC010000334.1 GCA_018370615.1 Clostridiales bacterium | reverse complement strand
CGCAGCTCGTCATCGGTGAGCTTCTGGTACTCCTCTTCGATGGCGTTGATTTTCCGGACGAGCGGCGCCATCTTCTTGAGGTCGCGTTTCGATTTCGTGCCGAATACGGCTTTGAGAATGGAAGTCAGCATCTTATTTCGACCCCGGCCGATCGATCGGCATATTTTGTTTGCAGAGCGGACATTCGGCCGGCTCGTAGGTCGGCAGCGAAAGCTTGAGGGCGCTTCTGAACGGAACATCGAACTTCGCATCGCCGCCGGAACGGTCGACGATCACCGCAATGCCGACCACTTCCCCGCCCATGCCGCGGACGAGATCGACCGTCTGCTGGACCCGGCCGCCCTTGGTGACCACGTCGATATACTTATCCTTCTGGACTTTCCACTCTTCAAACAATCCAGCATTGGTCTGCATGTAGTACACTCCAGACCACAGTGCGCGAGTGCCTTCTACAGAGCTCTGGATACCGTCGCCGTCAAGATCCCATTTGTCTTTCAGGGCCCAGGCATAACCTCTCATGGAGAACTGATGATCCCAAGAACCACCGTCGATAATAGTAGTAGCGTTGGGGTCAAAAGCGATGTAGCCGGCTTCCTGGACCTTCTTCATGTCCGCCATGAACTGGTCCCAGTCCTTGGCAGGAGTGATTCCCACGGCGTCAAAAATTTCCTTGTTGTAGAAATAAGCGGTGGGGGGGCCAGGATACACGGTGGAGGGAATGGCCACCACATCGCCATTGGCGTCCACATGCATGGAATCCTTCCACAGATAATCCGGGAACACGTCCTTCCAAACGGGGCTGCCTTCCTCATAGTATTGAGGGGATTCCACAACCTCGTTCAGGTTCTCAAACCAGCCGTTAGTAGAATAAGTTGAACCCCAGGAGAACAAAATATCCGGTGCATTACCAGCATTAATCTGGATGTTCATCCATTCCAGCATGGTGGCGTTGTTGCTCATGTCCTTGCCGTGGCTCCACTCTACTGTAACGTTGGGCTTGTCTTCCAGCCAGGAGGCCAAAATCTGCCGGGAGGA
Source organism: Clostridiales bacterium (assembly GCA_018370615.1). Lineage (GTDB taxonomy): Bacteria > Bacillota > Clostridia > Oscillospirales > CAG-272 > Avispirillum. The sequence continues at coordinate 1,542 of JAGZAC010000334.1, read as the reverse complement.
ATTGAACACGGTGGGAGATTCCTCAGTAGGGGTTTCGCTTACAGAAGGAGTAAAGGAATGGAAGTCGATCAGCAGGCTTACCTGCTCATCAGTAGTTGCTAAAGAATCAAAGCGACCGCCAGCAGTACTTTCTTCACTGCTTCCTTTGCCGCTGTCGTCAGCTGCTGAGCTGCTGTCCTTGCTGCTGGAGCTGGAGCTCTGGGAAGAGTCCCCGCCACAAGCGGCCAAAGAAGCCAGCATCGCCACTGCCAACAGGGCTGCCAGAATCTTTTTCATAGTATATCCTCCGTATTATTTGAGCTGCTTTCATTTTTCTTTCTCTTTATTTAAGAAAGCAATTCAGGTTCTAACAGTTGCGTTCATAAAAACATAAATAAAAAGTCTTTTAATTGTTAATACTTTGTTGCTGCATTTTTAATTATATCATTGTTTCTCTTTTTTACAACCCTACTACGTCAATTTCATTTAGATTCACAAAAATAAAGGTTTGTTTTTTGGTGAATCAACAAAACAAAGAAAAAACTCAAATCATTCTCTATATTTTCATTTTCAGAATTTTTTCCTTCACTTTTTGCAAAAGACTATCAGTAAAAAATTAGGGTTTTTCACATTATCTCCATGCAAAGGAAGTATATATTCATATTTATGACGTGATAACCTTTTCTTTTATTCACAAATAACTTATGTTTTTTATTTTGACTACCACAGAGTCCGTTTCCCTTTCCAGTACTTTTTTTAAATTTATATGGAATCTTTCTAAAATCCCTTTATATTTTCAATACAAAATTTATAAAGGCTTTGGCTGTACAATAAATCATAACCACCGGCACCAAAATGTCGGTTACCATACTTGTGCTAAGCTTGGCATGCTAGTCATTAAGCTGCTCTTTCCCTTGAGATAGCCCATAATTGTGCTGCACTATACTTCGGCGGTATGGATGCGGGCATATGGATCCCCATACGCTTCTGCCTCGATTATCTCGATTCCTTTGTATTTGCACAGGTCTTTTCCAGAGTTATCCTTACATCTCCCCTATTTTTCCATAGACAACCTAGCTGAGATATTTTAGGACGAATTGGATATGTGTATTTATGTTCTTGCCCTCCTCGCATGTGCTAAGCTTCCAGTATCAGGTCCATCTGGACTTGATCCCCTTCTTTGGCTTTTGAGTTCGGTTGGCAGCCTCCGGCTCTGACGATAGCTTTTTGCTGCAACAAAAAACTCCCCTGCGGGAAATCCCGCAGGGGAGCAGTTATCAGATTAAATAAAAGAAATTATAACCTTATTTTGCAGCGTCAGGGACAAAGATCTCTCCCCATTCAGAGGTATCGATGTTATTGTCCTCCACATACTTCAGCAGATCCTCATATACAATCTGATCCCACTGAGTTTTGAACTCGTCGTCGGAGATCTGATCCAGGAACCAGTTCTCCAGCAGCTTGCCAATTTTCACTGCACCGTCAGAAGTGCTGCTGGACATAGTGTTGCAGTTGGGGTTTTTTGGGAAGCTCTGCTTATACCAGTCAGACAAAATCGCAGGC
>JAGZAC010000333.1 GCA_018370615.1 Clostridiales bacterium | reverse complement strand
ATTGCTTCATTGCCTGAACGGTTTCAATGAAAACGCTAATATTCAAAACCGCTACCAATCCCTGCAAGACTATCTTCTGGGACAGGCGCACGGCAAACGCTGATAAATAGCCTCATGCGGCACAAGCCTCCGAACCTGCAAAGCCGGTTTCGGGGGCTTTATTCCGCAAGGTCGTCTCTCCAGTTATATGCCATACCCGGCATGTCACAAGAAATTCCTTTTTAAGCGGACGTCCACCTGTTATAACCCTTATACCCCATATCCATTCCTTTCTACCTCCCGATAGCGTTTCCCGTTTTTGCTCCTGACGTTACCCGACAAATCAAGGCAAGACACACGACACCCTATGCAGCTGCAAAGGAACGTCGGAGGAGTTAAACTCTTTTATATCACATTCCTGTGAATCTTAATAAAAAAAGTCGTTCATGGCACCTTGTGGAATTGATTTTTATATATTTGCTTCTGAAAAAAACATACTGGAAACAGTGCCGGATAGTATGTGAAGAACAGAAACTTTTGGGAAAATAATATGTAAATACAAAATTATAAAAACAAAAAAATGATTAGAGTTGCCACGATAAAGGATGCTTCAAGACTTGCGGAAATACAGATTTTCTCTAAAAGAAAAGCCTTTCGCCCTATTTTTCAAAACGATGATGTTTCCTTTAATGAAATGTCGGTATTGCGTCTTGCATTATATTATCAGGATGTTATAGGAGCTTTGGACGATATATATGTTTTTGATGACGGGATTGTAAAGGGGATGATGAAACTGGATTGTAAAAACAGTATATGGGAATTGAAAGAGTTGTATGTAGATCCGTTCTTTCAAGGAGAAGGTGTTGGGACAAAACTTATGCGCCATTTCCTTACAACAGCAAAAAGTCACGATGTAAAAGAGGTTTACCTGTGGGTGTTGGAAGAAAATTTTGCAGCAAGAAAATTTTATGAGAGCCACGGGTATGTCTATACAGGAAATAAAAAAGAGTTTTCCGATTCAGGAAAATATCTGTTGAATTATGCATTACGATTAAAAGCCACCTTATAATCCGGCTCGCGTTCCGAAAATTCCGCTTTGCCGGGCACGTGAAGTCCCTTGGACGGTCAAAAGGTTCAGGGGGCTTTTTTTGTCAATCGCCCTCACAGGCAGATTTTCTTTTTTAGCCGTTATTCCCACTTCTATATACAATCGGGCTTCTTCCTCTTTTATTCCGGTTATCCCATTCTTTCCCTGATCTCGCCCCCGTTGCCTCCTCGCCGGTTGGATTTTCTCATGCAAAGGTACAGCGGTCGTCCGGCGTCAAGCACCACTATGCTAACGGCTCGCGGATTTGCCCGGCAGCCTTCCGCAAATCGAAGATGGCCTTTCAGCCCCCGCCTCGTACCTCGACGGGTTGGGTATTCCGTGAAATTCTCCGGCCGTTTGCTTGCCTTTCCGTCCTTTCCCCGCTGTCTGGCTTGCATGTAAAATCTCTCCCGCCAAGGAAGCCGAAAGGCTCCGAAAGCAGGGAGAAGAAAAAAGCAAGTTCAACAAATTAAAAATTTAAAGTTATGCACAGCAAGATTTTTCAAATTACCGAAACACGGGTGAGCAAGGACAACTACCTGAACGAGGACACCCTCACGCAGGGCGACGATAGTTTCTTCGACTATTGTGCGGAGATTGACGATGAGGAACGCCAGTTCCATATCGACAACTTGGTAAACAACATTCTGCCCAAAGGCATGTTCGAGCTTGTTTCCGACGATACCATACGCTACAAAGGCGGTGCGGAACGATGGAGAGAAGATTTCATCGCAGACATTCGAAGCAGGGCGGAAGCCCTTACCCCCGAAAGCGTGCAGGACTGGATTGGCCCGGTCTATCAACTCGAAAAGTTCCTGAAAAACCCGCTAGATACCGCTTACTGGTTCTACATGGACGAGGAGGGGCTGCAATCCAACGCCGAGCAATCCTACGAGTTCCTGCGGCAGGCATGTGAATTTAAACCCGGTACGCTGCTTTACATCGGCGGTGTCATCGACTATCATTTTTAACCTCAAAACGCTGAACGATGAAAGGTACGGAACATTTCAAACGGACTATCAAGGAATACTTGGACGGCAAGGCACGGACGGACGAACTTTTCGCCGTCTCCTATGCCAAAGAAAACAAAAACTTGGACGATTGTATCACATTCATTCTCAATCAAGTCAAGGCAAGCGGCTGTTGCGGAATGACCGACGACGAGGTGTGGTCGCTCGCCATTCATTACTATGATGAGGACAACATCGACGTGGGCAAACCTATCAGTTGTGGCGTCGTGGTCAATCACAAGGTGGAGCTGACCGAAGAAGAAAAGGCGCAAGCCCGAAAAGACGCGCTGAAAGCCTATCAGGAGGAAGAAATGCGCAAGATACAGCAACGCCACAGCAGGCCGAAGCCGACCGCCAAAGCTGTACAGAATACCCAAACGGAACTCTCACTCTTCGATTTCTGACCATGAAAGCACGGACAAAATTTCAGCATCAGGTAGTAGCCGCCAACGGGCGGTTGCTGCCTATCACGGAGAAACAGGCAGAATGGGCGTTCCGGCAT
>JAGZAC010000003.1 GCA_018370615.1 Clostridiales bacterium | reverse complement strand
GTGGGCAGTACCGATGGCAACAGCAAAAATATCTACTCCCGTACGGGTAAAGAAATCTACTGCTTCCTCCGGGTCGGTGTATGCAATCTGCGCGCTGTGCCCGTCTTCCTTCCCGCCTACGGTGCCGAGCTCCGCTTCTACGGTAACACCTCTGGCGGCGGCCATTTCTACCACCTTGCGGGTGAGCGCGATGTTTTCTTCATAGGGCAGCTTGGATCCGTCGATCATTACGGAGGTATAGCCTTCCTGTACGGCATCCCGCACCCCTTCAAAGCTTTCGCAGTGGTCCAGATGCAGTGCTACCGGAATATCAGCAGCCTCTCCTTCCGCCCGCACCATCGCCACTGCCTGACGCAGGGTGAGATATTTCACTGTAGTGGGGGTGGTCTGAATCATCACGGGAGAGCGCAGCTCTGACGCGGCTGCCACAATGGCTTGGACCATTTCCAAATTTTCCGCATTGAATGCAGGTACTGCGTATCCCTCTGCCCGGGCCTTCTTTATCATTTCCTTGCTTGTTGTATACATAAAAATTCCTTTCTTTTCTGCGGCGCCCTTTTTATTCCAGAATATTGTCCGCAATCATTTTTTCTATGTTTTCCCGGGAGATGTCCCCTTCCATGGGGCCAAAGGCGGCCGTGTTGAGGGACGCCGCCGCTGTTGCCATCCTTGCGGCATCTTCGATGGATTTCCCTTCCAGGAGGGCGCACAGAAATGCTCCGTCAAAGCTGTCTCCGGCGCCGGTTGCATCCAGCACCGGCACGGCATATACGCCGAAAGCAAACCGAGTATCGCGGGTGTAAATGATACAGCCCTTTTTCCCGTTCTTCAGTGCAATGATCTCCAATGTGGGCCGATCCCGGAACATGGCCTGCACTGCTTCTTCAATGTCATCGCAGCCAGACAGCATCCGAAGCTCGCTCTTGCCAGGCATAAAAACACTGGTTTGTTCCAGTACTGCCGCAATCAGGTCCTTTGCCTCTGGATCCTTCATCAGCTCCGGACGGACATTGGGATCAAAAGATATTTTCGCGCCGGCCGCCACTGCTGCCTGCATCGTTTCCACAATCCGTCTGCCGAAGGTCATATCCGCCATCAGGGAGCATCCCATAATGTGGAAAAATTTCAGTCCCTCCAGCTTTTGTGGCGCCGGCGAAGGCGCCAGCACAGCAGGGGTGTTGCCAATATGGAAAATAAACTTTCTTTCTCCGTCGGAAAAGTATGTAACAAAGGCGCAGCCGGTGGAAATGCGGTCATTTTTGATTACATCGGAGCAGTCTACACCGTCGCCCTCCAACCGGTTCAAAAGGCACTTTCCGAAATCATCATCGCCGACGCCGCCTACAATTGCAGCCTTATGACCCAGGCGGGCTACTGTATCGATGAAAATTGCCGGTGCACCGGAGGGGTACGGTCCCCGAAATACTTCAGCTTTGTCCAGGGGCTTATCCACACCGTCCCGCATAATTTCGACGATGATCTCTCCCATAGTCATGATTTCTGCCATTTCGAAATTTCCTTTCTTCTGCCCTTTTTATGCGCCCAAAAACTGCTGTTTCAGGAACACAAGAGAATCGGCGATCATTTTGTCCATGCCGGCTTCGTCCGCACCGCCGGATAGGTCGCGCCATACTTTAATGTCTTTTCCTACTGTACCACCGGGTTTCATAAAGGGCTCCATGACTACCATTTTATCGTATCCGATGTCCCGCAGTGCCTTTCCAATTTCGGCCCAGGGTAAGTGTCCCATTCCGGGCAGCTTCCGGTTGCCCTCCCCCACGTGTACATGGGCAAGCAGGTCTCCCGCCTTGCGGATTGCGGCAGGCAGGTCATCCTCTTCGATATTCATATGGAAGGTATCCAGCAAAAGCTTCACAGAATCGCGGCCCACGTCCTTGCAGAAACGAATGCCTTCCTCGCAGTCGGTGAGAAGAATGGTCTCAAACCGGTTGAGAATCTCCAGACAGATCGTGATGCCCAGACGGTCGGCTTCGTCGCCTACCTCCTGCATTCCCTTCACGGCGCGCTCCCACAGAGCGTCCTTGTCCAGGTCTTTGAAATCATAGGGCCAGCAGTTGTACAGTGCGCCGATGAGTGTCTTGCAGTCAATTTTCACCATCTGGTGCATAATGTCGATGAGAAACTGAACTCCGGCGCGGCGGATGGCAGGGTCTGCAGAGGACACATCCTTGTCTCTGGGAGGACCCAGGTTTGCGGAAATTTCCAGTCCCAGCTCTTTTGCGGTCGTGCGCAGCTCGGCAAGCTGCGCGTCGCTCATATTCACCAGATCTCCGCCGCCGATCTCAATTACATCAAAGCCGGCTTTTTTCGCCTTTCTGGCCATTTCGCAGTAATCTGCGCCCCAGTTGCTTACCCAGTAAGCATACAGTGTTCCAAATTTCATTGTATAATCCTTTCTTTACTTAAATAATTTTTTATCGCTGTCCATCAATCTCATACACAAGCTGCATGGGGCTGACGGCAAGAGAAAAAGCTTTTTCAATGCCGGTCTGGGTATAGGTTACACGGATTCCCAGTTCGTTCACCATATCATACCACGCCTGATATCCTTCTGCATAAGCGGCACGCTGGTCTGCTGTTCCGTTTACATATCGCTCCTCATAGGTGGCACTGTATCCAAGGAACAGCATGTGTGCCGACAGGCGGCGGATATTTTCCCGCTCCCAGTCGGTCTCGCAGGCGGCTGCGGCTGCGTCAAACAGGGCAATCATCTCATCAAAATGCTCTGCAAAATAGGCCTTGGAATAAATATCGAAGGGATATTCGTAGTCGTTGAGCACGCAGCCCATTTCATCTCCCGCTTGGGTAAGCATTTCTATATATGTATATATATACGACCAGCCTGGACCGTAGTATGCTTCCAGATACTCTTCCATGTGGCGGATGTATTCCTCTTCCACCATGCCGCCGTCCCATATCAGCTCGGAAATCAAATATGCATCCAGTCCTTCAAAGGAGCTGCCGGCAGTGCCTACCACATAAAAGCCTACCGCCTTATGATCCATGAACCAGACAAAATCGTTGTACAGGTTCATGAGATTGGGCTGGGGACAAAGGAGATAATAAATATTTGTGGGATAGTACCAGATATACGTCTGAGAGCAGTGCTCCGTCCAACCCAGGTAGTAGGCTTCTTCCTGGGTGTTGGAATATCCCAGGCTGTTGCCGCCTTCCTCACATTCACCGCTGCCGATGGGGTGGTTGGCACAGCCGTTCCAGCAGTACAGCAACACCACTTCTTCATTCAGCACTACATTTTGCGGCGGAATCCGCACGTCTCCATATGCGTTGGTAATGACGCGGATACCTGGGTACGCCGCACGCAGGGCTTCGTCAATTCGGTTCACAAAGGGGACCAATACGCCGGCCTGGCTGCCTTCCGCCTGATAGGTGGCGCTGCACTCTGCGCATGCGCAGAAGCGGCCTTCCGCCGAATAGGAGCAGGAGATTTCCGTAATATCCTTTCCTACAACGCCTCCTGCGGCGATGCGCTCATCCAGAAGGGCCTTCATATTGGAAAGGCAGGTTTCATAGGAGGCCTCTGAAGAGAGACAGGGAACTTCTACATCCGGGATAAAGTAATCCAGGGAGTGGGCGTTCAAAAACAGCCGCTGGATGCCGTACCCATACTCCGGACGCAGCATGCTGGGCTGGGATGTACAGCCGCTGAGCTTGCGCTTGATAACAGAGGAGTATGTATAGTCGTTGGCATAGGGATCGATGGTGATGCAGCGGTACCGTACAGTGGGAACTTGTTCGTCCCGCAAGCCGTTGGGTAAATCCACCTGGGTGGCGGTATACAGCACCTTGTCATTGTATCCCAGGAATCGGTAGCCGATGTATTCCTCCAGCAGTTCGTACACACCGTACATCACGCCTCTGGCTGCGCCGCCCATAATGGTAAGCGTTCCGCCGGAGACGGTGATGGAGAAGCCATCATCTCCAAGATTTCGGGAACCGTCATTTGCACACAGTACAATTTGATGGGGCGCATTGGAGGTGCCCTGTTCAATGGCAAGAGTCCTGCCGCAGGCTTCTTTTACGTATTTTTGCAGTTCCTCAGCGGCGAACAGGATATTTGCATTGTCCGGATTGGCAGCCACAATTGTGTAATTGCCGATGTTTTCCCCGGCAATGGTGATTTCCCCTACGTTGGTATCGGGGACAGGATAGGCTTCCGATATGTCGATTACTCCTGCCAGATGGCGTTTTAATTCAAGACTGTCAGAGGTAGTAATTGTTCCGTCGCCGTTTACATCGGCCAGATCCAGCGCAACCCAGTCAGATACCCCTGCCAGGTATTTTACCAGCTCTAAGGCGTCCAGCGCATTGATTCTGCCGTTTTCGTCTATGTCTCCGCGCACAAAGGACGCTGCACCTGCAGGCATGGCAGCGGCAAAAGCGGAAAACAGCAGAGACAGAATCAGCACCATTGAAATCCATTTCTTTTGCATAGGCATATCTCCCAAAAAGTATTTTGCAAAGGGTATATACAAAATACAAGCTCCACGACGCAGGCCGGGAAAAACGAAAAATATCGCTGCTGTCGTTACATTTCCATTATAATATACCTTCCCATTTTTTTCAAGAGCTTTTCGCTGTGCGCCTTTGGAAAATCGTTTCTTGTCCCATACCTTTCCCAGGTATTGACAAACAACTGTTATTTTTGTTATAATATTTTTGTAAACGAACAATGAGAGGAGAAGCGTATGGCTCAATATGATCGCAGGCGAGCGCATATCAATTTTGCATCCACCCCAGGCACTCCTCTACTTTTTTGCACCCCGGCACAGGTAACCGCTCTGCTCAGTGAAGCGCGGAAGCCTGTGTTTTTGGTCCGTCATGGAATTACTGCCTGGAACAAGCAGATGCGCCTCCAGGGCAGAGAGGATATTCCCCTCAGTGAGGAGGGCAGAGAGCAGGCGCTCCATTGTGCGGCCTTTATTGGGAAGGCATTGCCCCAAAATCGGCTGCAGCTGCAAAGAGTTTATACGTCTCCCTTGATGCGGGCATACGATACGGCATCATATATTTCCGACTGTCTCGGTCTTGGAAAGCCTGTAGTGGAGGAAGGGCTGATCGAGCGGGACTATGGAGCTCTATCTGGATTGACGCCCGACAAAAAGAAAGAACTGTATCCCACTCCGGCCGATTATCCAAAGGATGTGGAGAGTATTCCAAGCGCTGCAAAGCGCATGAAGCGGACGCTGGCGGAGATGTGTTCTGCCAGTGGGGATGAGGCGATTGTAGCTGTGACCCACGGGGGCGTTATGAATGCGTTGTTTTCCTCACTGACGGGGGGCAGGGCAGGACTGGGTCCCAACATCACGCAGAATTGTGCAGTGGCAATGGTCGCCGTTGGGAAATATGATATTATTCCTTTGTCCTTTAATATGACGGCACGAGTATTTCCGGAATATGTGGGAGAAATTGATTTTCCAATGTCTGTGTGAGAAAATAGTTTACATAAGGAAAAATATAGAAAAGAGGGGAATCCCCTCTTTTCTATTTGAATATTGTTGTTATGGTTCTCAATGATACAAGAAAACTAAACTAAAAGGCCCCTTGTGGAAAGCATGTCATCGTTAGCTGATTGGGGAATTGTACAGCCCCTCCGTCGCAACTACGTTGCGCCACCTCCCCTTGCACAGGGGAGGCTTAGAGTTAAAAAGGCTCCCTTGTGTAAAGGGAGCTGACTCCGCGTATGCGGAGTCTGAGGGATTGTTTAACTTTTGCAACCCCTCCGCCACGGCTATGCCGCGGCACCTCCCCTTACATAGGGGAGGCTATTTTAGGTGGAGTTCCCCTCACAGGGGAGACTTAGTAATTGATAGTCCCCTATGGGGAGGAATAAAAAGGCTCCCTTGTGTAAAGGGAGCTGACTCCGCGTATGCGGAGTCTGAGGGATTGTTTAACTTTTGCAACCCCTCCGCCACGGCTACGCCGCGGCACCTCCCCTTACACAGGGGAGGCTTTTAATGGAGGAGCGGCAATGCGTACTCTTATACATGGGAAGCCTGGCGTTAAGAAGGCCCCCTTGTGGGGAGTTGCGTAGCAACTCCGGGGGCCATGTCAGCGTAGCTGACTGGGGGATTGATATAATATAGCCTTTTATCTAGAATTGCTTACTTTCTCTTCTCAGCGATTTCCAGCAAAAGCTTCTGTACAAAGTCCTCTACGGACATGAGACCGCCTTCTCCCTCTTTCCGGGCACGGACAGATACTGAGCCGGCGTCCTGCTCGTCTCCGCCTACGATGGCCATGTAAGGCACTTTGGAAAGCTGTGCCTCCCGAACACGATACCCAATCTTCTCGTTGCGCGCATCCAGTTCTACCCGGATTCCAGCAGCCTGCAGTTTGTCTCGAACCTGTTCGGCATATTCTTCAAACAGGTTGGAAACCGGCAGTACGGTTACCTGAACGGGAGAAATCCACAGCGGCAGAGCGCCGGCGTATTTCTCCAGCAGCATGGCAAGTGTGCGTTCATAACAGCCGATGCTGGTGCGGTGGATGATATACGGCGTCTTTTGGGTGTTGTCCGAATCGGTGTATTCCATACCGAATTTCTTTGCCAGCAGCATGTCGATCTGCAGCGTAATCAGCGTATCTTCTTTGCCGTGGACATTTTTGATTTGGATGTCCAGCTTAGGCCCGTAGAATGCGGCTTCTCCAACACCGATCTTATAATCCAGACCGATTTCATCCAGTAGATTTTTCATGGCTGTCTGGGCCTCTTCCCATTGCTCCGTCGTGCCCTCATATTTTTCCCGGTCGTTGGGGTCCCACTGGGAGAATCGATAAGTGCAATCCTCTTCCAATCCCAGCAGCTCCAGCATATATTTTGCCAGTTCCAGGCACCCTTTGAATTCTTGGGCGAGCTGGTCAGGACGGAGGATGATGTGCCCCTCGGAAAGGGTCAACTGACGTACCCGAATCAGGCCGTGCATCTCTCCGGAATCTTCGTTGCGGAACAGGGTGGAGGTTTCTGCCAGCCGCATGGGCAGATCTCGGTAAGAGCGCTTCTTGTTCAAATACACCTGATACTGGAAAGGACAGGTCATGGGACGTAGGGCCAGACATTCCTTACTTTCATCATCCGGGTCACCTAGAATGAACATCCTGTCCCGGTAATGGTCCCAGTGGCCGGAAATTTTATACAGCTCTCGCTTTGCCATGTAAGGGGTTTTTGTAAGCACATATCCCCGGCGTGCTTCCTCGTCTTCCACAAACCGCTGGAGGATCTGAATCACCTTTGCACCCTTGGGCATCAGAATGGGCAGCCCCTGTCCGATGACGTCTACCGTGGTGAAATACTCCAGCTCCCGGCCAATCTTGTTGTGGTCCCGTTTTTTTGCTTCCTCAACCTGAGCCAGGTATTCGTTCAGCAGCTCCTTTTTGGGGAAAGCCGTTCCGTAGATACGCTGGAGCATCTTATTGTTGCTGTTTCCTTCCCAGTAGGCGCCGGTGCAGGAGGTCAGCTTGAAGGCTTTTACCAATCCTGTAGAGAACAGGTGAGCGCCGGCACACAGATCGGTAAATTCCCCCTGACGGTAGAAAGAGATTTCTTCCCCTTCCGGCACACGGGAGATCAGCTGTACCTTATAGGGCTCCCCGGCCGCTTCCATCAGGGCGATGGCCTCGTTCCGGGGCAGGACAAACCGCTCCAGCCGCAGGTTTTCTTTTACGATTTTTTTCATTTCCCCTTCCAATTTTGTGAGAATTTCCGGAGTGAAGGAGATTTCCGAATCAAAATCGTAGTAAAATCCATTTTCGATGGCGGGACCGATGGCGAGCTTGGTGGCCGGATACAGCCGCTTTACAGCCTGTGCTAGAATATGGCTGGCGGTGTGATTAAATACCCGCTGTCCCTCTTCGTCTGCAAAAGTGAGCAGACGGATGTTGGCATCCTGAGATACCACTGTGGTGAGGTCTACGACTGCACCGCCGATCTGAGCGGCGATGACCTCTCGGGAGATGACGCCTGCCTCCGCAGCCAGGTCGTATACAGACGCTGCAGCTGCCGCTTCGATGGCAGGTCCGTTTTCAAATTGAATACGCATGATTTTCGTCCTTTCTCTTATTTGCGCCGTGGCGGGGAAAAGAAAAAATCCCCGCACCGACAAAAATGTGTCGGGGTGAGGACAAAGTCCGCACGGTTCCACCCGAGCGTTTCACTCAATTTTATAAAGTTTTACACCTGCGGCTGGTACCATCCGGTTGTCGCATCCGCTTTTGCACCCACCAAGCGGCTCTCTAGGCACGACAAGATAAATTTACCGGACGACATGGTCCGCATGAATATTTGTAAAAATTAATATACCACATAGGTCTACATTTGTCAAGAGAAAAGTGGATTTTTTCTTTTACAATCCCTCCGTCGGCTACGCTGACACCACCCCGGCATCTCCTGCGGAGCTGCACCACAGGGGAGGCTTAAACCCAAAAAGTCCCCTTGTGGTGAGGCTTACGCCAAAAAAGTCCCCCTTGTGTAAAGGGGGAAGTCGACGTAGTCGACAGGGGGATTGTAACGTAACAACCCTTCCGTCAGCTGCGCTGCCACCTCCCCTTACACAGGGGAGGCCTAAACCCAAAAAGTCCCCCTTGTGTAAAGGGGGAAGTCGACGCAGTCGACAGGGGGATTGTCCAATTGTAACAACCCTTCCGTCAGCTGCGCTGCCACCTCCCCTTACACAGGGGAGGCTTAAATCAAAAAAGGCCCCCTTGTGGGGAGATGCGCAGCATCTCCGGGGGCCAATCCCGCGTAGCGGGTGGGGGATTGTTTATACTATAATCTTACTACATTTCCAGTCTTAGCAGATTCAAAAGCGGCCATAATCACACGCATTACTACGCGCATCTGCTCGTGCGTTACCAGAAGTTCCTCTTTCCCATCAATAGCGGCGCAGAAATTGCGATAATAATCGTGGGCATCCGTCTTTGGAAGCGTAATAGACAGTTTTTCCATAGACCGCTCTGTCCGAGGCGCCATTGTCTTGGTAAGCCCCGCCGCAGCCTTTACCGGAAGGATGTCGTCGTGCTCTCCCCATTCAGTGCAGCGTACCACCTGGATGTCGTCGCCCCAGGTGCCGAACAACGCCGTACCTGTTCTGCCCCGCATGTACATCATGGGCAGAGGAATAAAGTTGTACGTACAGATTTCCGTACGCAATACCTTGCCGCTTTTTAGATATACATCCACAAAACATCCATCGTCTACAGGAATACCTGTAAGATAATCAAAATGTGCGTATACCCGGTCTACGTCATAGCCCAGCATCCACAGCTGCTGGTCCAGCATATGCACGCCCCAGTCGTAGAGCATGCCTCCGCCCTGCTCTACCGTTTTGCGCCAGTCTCCCGGCACGCCGTGGTCTCCGTGGATCCGGGATTCGATGCTGATAATGTCGCCAATGGTGCCCTCATCTGCCAGACGCTTCATCGCCACATAGTAGTCGTCAAAACGACGGTTTTGATGGACGGAAAACTTTCTGTTATTTTTCTCCGATGCTGTGATCATATGATCCAAAGCTTCACAGGACATTGTTACCGGTTTTTCCACGATAACGTGTTTGCCTGCTTCCATTGCCTGGATAGCGATCGATTCATGCAAATCATTGGGTGTGGCAACTACGATGATGTCTATATCTGCAGCCAGCAATTCTTCTAAAGAATGATATACTGGATATCCGTCTTCTGCGGCCTTCTTCAGCTTCTCCGGCGCAATGTCATATACGCCGGCAACTTCTGCTACATCGCTTTCCCGGAAGGAAATCGATCCCAAATATGTGGTGCCGGTGATGCTGCAGGCGTGCCACTGCCCCATGCCGCCGTACCCGACAATTCCAACTTTTTTCTTCATTGCTCTATCCTGACCTTCTGCGTAATTTCAATATAGTAAACATTATAGCCACAGAAATCGGGATGTCAAGCGAATGAAAAAATAAAATAAGGAAAAATTTTATTTTGTAAAAAAGTTCAGTTTTCTACTTTTTTTACTACGGCTGTACGCCAAATTGCACAGAAAGCGATGCTGAGAATAATAGCGGCACCGGTTACGGCAGCAATTGCAATCCAGTTTGCGTCTACAATCCCGGTGATGTCAAACTCACCAGTTTCCGCATTCTGCAATGTAGCAAACACAGCTACTACGTCAAAGATGCCTGCTGCACAGATAAGCGCACCGCTGACCAGGTGTGGAATCCGCATGCTGGTGCTGGCAGCTTCCTTTTTCAAAGTGGTCAGCCGGCCGCCGCTGAAGTCTATAACGGAACCGATATAGTAGGCTGCAAAAGCAAGTACCAATGTTTCGGGAATCATGTAGGTGGCGTTATAAATGAAGGAATAGATCAGCGCTCCGGCGGTGGGAATGGAAAGCCCTGCCCATACAGTGCAGCCCACAATAACATGGCATATGTATCGCAGGATTCCTGTGAAAATTGAGCCTGCAAGCAGAGCCGTATTTTGTTTTTTTATAAATTTTCTAAAAAGTCCGCCCAAGCCGATTACGGCGAAAGCTAGAGAATAATCGAGAATGATTACCGAGGCCACGGAGAGTGCGCCAGTAACGGGGGAAAGCACACTGGGATCCAGAATAAGCTGAATTACACCATGAACAAAACCGGTAAGCATACCCCAGGCAGTGCCATACCGATATGCAATGAGAAGGACAGGCAGCATGGAAGCCAGTGTGATGCTTCCTCCACGGGGAAGGTCTACCAGTTTCAGCAGACTCAGGATTGTGGCAAGTGCAATCATAATTGCACTTTCCGTCAGCCTTACGGCCATTTTGGGTTTTGTGTTTGTTGCCATAACAAGACTCCTTTCAATTTTTCCATAGAAGGAGCATCCTGTCCTGAAAACGGACAGAGATAAAAAATACCCTGCGGAAAATACCCGCAGGGAAAAAAGCACTATGATGCTCAATGCTCCCTACGCCGGAATTACCCGTATCAGGTTAAAGGGTTCGGCCGTCGCCATCTCAGCCGCGCCTGCGCGCAGCACCCCTGTATTGAATTGTGGACGGATCCATGTCCAAACATCAGTATAGCATGTACCTCTAATGTTGTCAAGGCATTTTTCGTCATTTCCCATAGGCGGCACAGATTTTTTCTGCCAGAAGAGAAGCAAAACTGTTTTGCCAGGTGTCGGAACGCATATTTTGGGCGTCAGATGTGTTGGTTGCGTAGCCCATTTCTATGAGCACAGCAGGAATCTCCGTATATTTTGTAACGATAAAGGAGTCATCATAAGTATCTTCAAAAATGACAAACTCACTGGTGAGATCTGCATCCAGGTATGCTCTCTCCAGCTCCTTTGAAAATTCTCTGAGAAAAGACAGATTGGGGTTATCTTCGCAGTAGTCGATGGACATGCCGGAAACCTCCGGCGCGTTTTCGATGGAATTTACATGCAGGGAGACGAAAAGATCCAGGCCGCCCTCTGTCTGTCGGTCCAGCACATTTGCCCAAATTACCCGTTCATAAGCGCTGAAAATGTCGTTTTCAATCATGTTTTCCGGTTTATAAGTAAGACTGTACTGGTCTGCCAGTGATGTAATTTCAGTTGCAGTAGGGAAGGTCTCTCCATCGTGGGTAAGGATTACAGTAATCCCTTTCTCTGCCAGCTTGTCCTGCAGCAGCATTGCCGCCGAAAGAGTGATTTCGTACTCATATGCATTCATATAGGCAGGTCCGCATCCTACATCGCCGAATCCGTGTCCTGCGTCTATGCAAACGGTAATGCTGTCTTTGTTTGTGCGTGGATAATCTACTGTAGCATCCGTCGTAGTGCTGTCTGCCCCTGCTGCTTGATCTGCTGTCGTCTCCTGTTCATTTTCCTGTGTCTCAGCGCAGGAAAAGAGTAGGCCGCCCAGCAAGGAAATCAGCAAAAGTATTGTAATATGTTTTTTTAAGTGCTTCATGTATAACCCTTTCTAATGGGGAAAATTTATGTAGGAAGTTGCGTAACAACCCCTCCGAGCTTTGCTCCGCAAAGCCCACCTCCCCTTGCACAGGGGAGGCTACTAAGTCCCCCTTGTGTAAAGTGGGATGACGACGTAGTCGACAGGGGGATTGTCTTACTAACACATCCTCCAACTCGCCTTTGGCGAGCCACCTCCCCTTACACAGGGGAGGCTTAGACCAAAGATGTCCCCCTTGTGTAAAGGGGGAAGTCGACGCAGTCGACAGGGGGATTGTATAATAACCTCCTTATTTCTTCACTTCCTGAAACATCGCCCGAATATCATCATAGCTGGAATAAGCGGTGTCCCAGCTCCAGTGGCCAAGCTCGGGATATTCTGTATAGTGGATCTTGTTTCCGCCTGCCGCCTTGATGGCCGCTACCATATTTCTGGTCCCGTCGGCAGGCACTTCGGCATCCAATGCGCCGTGATATGCCCAGATGGGAATGTCACGCATCCGCTGAGCTTTAGACGGATCTCCCGCGCCGCAGCAGGCAAAGGCGGCGGCAAAGCGATCTCCGTGGCGGGCAAGGGTATCCCACACGGCAAAAGCCCCCATGGAGATTCCCATGGTATAAATCCTGGATTTGTCACAGCTGTATTTTTTCAGTATGTAGTCTAAAAGCTCCAGGGCAGTTTGGAGGTAGATTGTCTCTGGGGTATTGTCCACGCTGTAACCCCCCTGCGTCCAGTCCGTATCCACCCACTTCTTCTCTGTGGGACACTGCGGCGCGATAATGATGGCATTGTACAGAGGGCTTTTGGGATCCTGCATGGCAACGGGCAGGCCGATTGCCAGCTGCATTACATTGTCGTCTCCCCGCTCACCTGCGGCGTGGTAATAGAGGACCACAGGATATTTCTTTTCAATGCTGTAGTTTTCCGGCAAGCGGAGGCGATAGGGCGCCGTCCACTTTGTACCCTTGAAACTTTCAAAAGAAAATGCATCTTCGAACATATATGTTATTGTCCCTCCAAATCAAAAACTGCACTCATTTTACCATGAATGATTCTTTGTTTCAACTAAATCATACATAAAATATGAAAATTAACAAGTGCCGGATTGGGGGAAATTTGGATGAAGCATCACACGCTGCTAATACAACCCCTCCGTCAGCTTCGCTGACACCTCCCCAGGAGATGCGCAGCAAGTCCCACACTGGGGAGGCTATTAAGCCCTCCTTGTGTAAAGGAGGATGTCGACGCAGTCGACGGGAGGATTGTTCTACTACAACCCCTCCGAGCTTTGCTCCGCAAAGCTCACCTCCCCTTGCACAGGGGAGGCTTTTACTTTTATAGGCTCCCTTGTGTAAAGGGAGCTGTCGACGTAGTCGACTGAGGGATTGTCCGTTTCTTACCACAACCCCTTCGGCGGCAAAGCCGCCTGAGGGATTGTTTTTTCTATAAAATTCTTATATCCTCAATATATATCTTGCATTTCAGAGCC
Organism: Clostridiales bacterium; assembly: GCA_018370615.1. GTDB lineage: Bacteria > Bacillota > Clostridia > Oscillospirales > CAG-272 > Avispirillum. Next base: position 5,912 of record JAGZAC010000003.1, on the reverse strand, counting down.
GATTGTGTTAATATGTTAATACAGATGAATCGAAAGGACCAGAGGGTATGTATAAAATCCTAATTGTTGAAGATGACACCACCATCGCCGATGCGGTGGAAAATCAGCTTGGTCGGTGGGGATATGAAACGATGCGTGTCCGGGATTTTGAGCATGTTCTGGAGACCTTTACATCCTTTGACCCCCAACTGGTACTGCTGGACATCTCTCTCCCCTTTTTCAACGGGTTTTACTGGTGTGAACAAATCCGCCGCCTCTCCAGCGTGCCGATTATTTTCCTGTCCTCGGCAGGGGACAAGATGAACATTGTCATGGCGATGAACATGGGCGCAGATGATTTTATCTCCAAGCCCTTTGATCTCACCGTGCTGTGCGCAAAGGTGCAGGCACTCATCCGTCGGACCTATTCCTTTGGCGCGTCTGCCCAGCTGCTGGAGCGCGGGGGCGCTATCCTGAACCTGGCGGACGCCACTTTGACAGTACAGGAACAGAAAATTGAGCTTACGAAAAACGAATTCCGTATCCTGCAGCTTTTGATGGAAAACGGCGGCAGCATCGTTTCCCGGGACACCATCATGCGGCGGCTGTGGGAAAGCGATGCCTTTATTGACGACAATACCCTTACTGTCAATATGACCCGCTTGCGCCACAAGCTTGCAGATGCGGGACTTTCCGACTATATTGTAACAAAGAAAAATGCGGGATATATGATTCCATAGGAGATAAAATATGCTTTTCCGGTATTTGCGGGACAGACGGACCGTTCTGTTCCTGCTACTTTTGCTGATTTTCATTTTTATCGTGGTGTTTGCCCTGTTTCGCATTCCCCTGCCCCCGATTCTTTATGCCGGTGCTCTGTTTTGTGTGATTGCAGCCCCTGTCGCCGCAGGAGATTTTCTTCGATACCGCCGCAGGCATCATCGATTGACCGGACTGTGCGAGAGCAGCAGGGTTCTTCCGGAGGACCTTCCGCCGGCAGGCAGCTTGGGGGAGCAGGACGATCAGACGCTGGTGCTGCGCCTGTGCCGGGAGCTGGAAGAACTCCAGGCGGACGAGCTGCAAAAGCAGCAGGAAATGGAAAATTTTTATACGCTGTGGGTGCATCAAATTAAAACGCCCATCGCCGCTATGAGTCTGCTGCTCCAGCAAAACACCGATTCCACCGCGCCGGTTTTGCGGCAGGAGCTGTTCAAAATCGAGCGGTATGCAGAGCTGACTTTGGAGTATCTGCGCATCGGCTCCATTGCCTGTGACCTGCGTGCCCAACCCTGCAGTCTTTCGGATGTGGTGCGTCAGGCGGTGAAAAAATATGCGCCGGTATTTATCTATAAGAAATTGCCCATAGTGACAGAAGATTTGGACAGAACTGTAATCAGCGATGAAAAGTGGCTGGTGTTTATCATCGAGCAGCTTTTGTCCAATGCGCTGAAATATACGTCTTCCGGAGAAATCCACATTTGGAGCGAATATACCCCCAGGACGGGCACTATCCTGCATGTGCGGGATACAGGTATCGGCATCCGGGCAGAGGACCTTCCCAGGGTGTTTGAGCGGGGGTTTACCGGAAGTGTTGGACGAATCGACAAAAAGGCTACAGGACTGGGGCTGTATCTTTGCGACACGGTAGCCCGGAAGCTGTGTCACAGGCTGTCCATTACTTCCCGGCCGGGAGAGGGCACCTGCGTGTCTGTGCATTTCGGTAGACAGGATGTAGAGGTGGAGTGACAACCTTACAAAAGTGTAAGAATCCGGGAAAAAATGTAAGACAGATCGATGGCAGCGGCGAAAGAAATTCGGTATAATGCGCACAGAACAAACAGAAAGGATGAAATACATATGCCGATGTTAGAAGTAAATAATTTGAAGAAGATTTATACCACCCGCTTTGGAGGTGCGCAGGTACAAGCCCTGCGCAGCGTCAATTTTTCCGTGGAGCGTGGCGAATATGTGGCCATTATGGGCGAGTCCGGATCGGGCAAGACCACGCTGCTCAACATCATTGCTTCATTGGATAAGCCCACCGCAGGCAAGGTGCTGCTGGCAGGGGAGGACGTGACGTCCATCCCGGAAAAGCAGCTGTCCGTATTCCGCCGGAAAAAGCTGGGCTTTGTGTTCCAGGAATTCAATCTGCTGGACACCTTCTGCAACCGGGACAACATTTATCTGCCGCTGGTGCTTTCGGGGGAAAACCACAAAAAAATGGAGGAAAAGCTCATACCCATCGCAAAGAAGCTGCAGATTGACGATATTTTGGAGAAATTTCCTTATGAGATTTCCGGAGGACAAAAACAGCGATGTGCTGTGGCGCGGGCGCTGATTACCGGGCCGGAACTGGTTCTGGCAGACGAACCCACCGGAGCTTTGGATTCCCGTGCTTCGGATAACCTTCTTGATATGTTTTCCCAAATCAATGAAGACGGACAGACGATTCTCATGGTGACCCACAGTGTAAAGGCGGCCAGCCATGCCTCCCGTGTGCTGTTTATCCGAGACGGGGAAGTATTTACCCAGCTGTACCGGGGAGAACGGACCAGAGAAGCCTTTTATGCGGACATCGCCTCGTCCCTGACCCTGTTGTCCGTAGGGGGTGAGGAGCATGCGTAAGGGATTTTTTCCCCGTCTTGCGGCCACCGGTCTGAAAAGCAACCGGCAGACCTACCTGCCGTATTTTCTTACCTGCACCGGAACGGTGATGATGTTTTACAACATGTGCGCGCTCACCTACCACACCTCTACGATACAAGATAGCAATCTGAGTTCCATCATGGGCGTGGGGATGGGAGTGACCGCCATCTTTGCAGTGATTTTTCTTTTTTATACCAACAGCTTTGTAATTAAACGGCGCAAAAAGGAATTTGGACTTTACAATATTTTGGGGCTGGAAAAAAAGCATATCGGTATTACTATGTTTTTTGAAAGCCTGTATGTGTATCTGGGCAGTACGGCCTTGGGGATAGGCCTCGGAATTCTGTTCAACAAGCTGGTTACACTGATTTTGTACCGAATCCTCAATTTCGATCCTAATTTTCAATTTGAAGTTAGTGTACGCGCCATTTATTACTGCATCGCATTGTTTGCGGGAATCGCCGTAGTGAACCTGCTGTTCAATCTGCTTCAGGTGCAGCTGGCACGTCCCGTACAGCTGCTCCAGGGCAGCAGTGCCGGTGAAAAAGAGCCGAAGGCCAATTGGTTCATTGCAATTCTCGGTGTGCTGACACTGGGCGCGGGCTACTGGATTGCTCTGACCATTGAATCGCCTATGGATGCGCTGGCGATGTTTTTTGTGGCGGTAATACTGGTAATCATCGGCACCTATCTGCTGTTTTGCGCCGGCAGTATTGTAATTCTAAAGCTGATGCGCAAAAACAAGAAGTATTACTACAAGCCTGCCCATTTTACTACTGTATCCGGCATGATTTACCGGATGAAGCAAAACGCCGCGGGGCTTGCCAGCATCTGTATTCTTTCCACCGCAGTGCTGGTGATGATTTCCACCACTGTTTCCATGTTTGTGGGCATGGAGGATGTGCTCCACACCCGCTTTCCACAGGAAATCGATATTTCGGCCACCTATCTGCCCGGGGCGGATTTTGACCGGGAGGCGCTGCTCTCCTATGTGGAGGACACTGTAACGGAAGAGGAGCGGCAGATGGAAAACCTGGAGGTTTTCGACTCTCTGACGATATCTACCCAACGGAAGGGAAATACCTTTGTCTCCGGCAGTGATCCGGATGTTTCCTCTGCCATTTACCTGCTTGTGTTTCTGTCGGCACAGGATTATTCTGCGCTCACTGGAGAGCAGGTGTCTGTGGGTGAGGGAGAGATTTACGCCTGTGGAGATATTTTCGAGGGCAGAGAGGCGGCAGGCTGGGAGTCTATTGAAATTTTTGGGAATACCTTCCAGCTGGCGGGAACCGGCGGCATGTCCCCCGAAATGGGCACATATGCTGCATATCTGGCGGAGGTCTGTTATCTGGTAGTGGAGGATTTGGATGCGGCGGTCCCCGTGGCAAATGCCGCGCAGACGGAATACGGGGATTTGATCGACCCCTTCACTTGTCATATTGCCTTTGATACGGACGGCACAGAAGAGGAAAAGGCGGCGCTGGCCCAGGAGTTGTCGCAGATCCAGAATATGGGATTTCCGGCAGCCGAAGAAATCACCTTTTCCTCTATGGAACTAAGTAGGGACAGCTTTTTTGACCTGTACGGCGGGCTGTTTTTCCTGGGAATCTTTTTAGGCGCCCTGTTTTTGATGGCGACAGTGCTCATTATTTATTACAAGCAGATTGTAGAGGGGTATGACGACAAAGAGCGGTTTGCCATTATGCAAAAGGTAGGTATGAGCCGGCAGGAGGTCAAACGGACAGTGCGCACCCAGGTGTTGATTGTCTTTTTCATTCCGCTGCTTGCGGCGGCAGTGCACATCGCTGTAGCATTCCCTATCCTTACAAAGCTGCTGGCGCTTTTGAATCTGCAAAATGTGTCCCTGTTCGGGATCTGTACCGTATGTACCGTTTTGGTGTTCGCGCTGATTTACGCCATTGTGTATTCTATGACGGCGAAGGTATATTATAAAATTGTATACCGCCGGGTGTAAGTCTTTTGAAAAACGCAGAAACCTCTTGATTTTTCCTCTGTATGGTATTACAATAAAGCTACTAGGTTTTACCAGTACAGATAGGAGATAAAACTATGGCAACAAAGTTTCGGAAAATTGGGGTGCTCACCTCCGGCGGAGACGCACCCGGTATGAATAATGCGGTGCGCGCCATTACACGCGCCGCTCTTGCAAGCGGTGTAGAAGTTATTGGAATCAACGGCGGCTACAGCGGTCTTGTAAACGACAATGTGCGTGCGCTGACCGCCAGAGACGTATCCAATATTGTGACCCGTGGAGGCACCATACTGTATTCCGACCGGTGTTTGGAATTCAAAACGGAGGAGGGCATGGCAAAGGCCATCGCTACCTGTCAGAAGTATGAAATTGACGGAATTGTGGCTTGTGGAGGCGACGGCACCTTCCGTGGCGCTACAGACCTTTCCAACCGGGGCATTCCCACCATCGGCATTCCTTGCACCATCGACAACGACATCACTTCTACGGAATATGCCATCGGTTACGATACTGCTATGAATACCGTGGTGGAAATGGTGGACCGCCTGCGGGATACCTGCGAGTCCCACGCACGCTGCAATGTGGTGGAGGTTATGGGCAACCAGGCCGGCGGCATCGCCGTACAGCCAGCCATTGCCTGCGGTGCGGTAGCTTGCGTAATTAACGAAGTGCCTTTTGACGAAGAGGCAATGTATCAGAAGATCGCGCGGCTGAAGGCTGCCGGCAAGCGGGGCTTCATCGTGATTGTGTCGGAACTGATTCCGAATTATGCGGATCCCGTCTTTGCAAAGCGTATTCAGGAGAAAACCGGTGTGGAGACAAAATTTGCCCGCCTGGCTCACGTGGTGCGGGGCGGAAATCCTACCCTGCGGGACCGGGTGGCCGGTGCAAGAATGGGTTCCCGTGCCGTGGCGGAGCTGCTGGCAGGCAAGTCCAATCTGGTGATTTGCGAGCAAGGCAACGAAATCGTTTCGATCGATATTAACCTGGCCCAGACAACGGACCGACTGTATAAAGGCAAGGACGGCCCGGAGGCTCTGGAGAAATACAGCAAAGAAGAGCAAAAGGCGATTCTCGCTGCCGGTGAGAAAAAGCGCGCATATTTCAAGGCAATGTATGCATTGCTGGAGGAAATTTCCGGCTGATAGGAGGAAACACAATCCCCCGGTTTTTGCATACGCAAACATGCACCCGGAGGTGCTATGCACCTCCCCACAAGGGGGCCTATTTATTTTCTACTTTGTGTTATGGCCCCCGGAGATGCTGCGCATCTCCCCACAAAGGAGCCTCTTTA
>JAGZAC010000332.1 GCA_018370615.1 Clostridiales bacterium | reverse complement strand
TATTCTGCCCGGTACGCGGGAGAGGACGCGACAGATATGCGCAATAACGAACGGCTTCTCAGGGAGCTTTCGAATGTTCCGGCAGATCAGCGAGGCGGAGACTTTGTCTGTGTGATGGCATATGCTTGTCCGGCGCATCTAATGCCGGATGTTTTGCGGGAAAAGCTGATTGCAGCGGGCGCTGTCTTCCACGATGCTTTTGCAACAGCGAAGGCGGGGGCACCTCTCGCGGCATTTACGATAGAGGGAAGATGCCGGGGACGCGTACTGGATGCACCGGCAGGAGACAGCGGCTTTGGATACGACCCGCTGTTTTATATTGAAAAATATGGGAAAACTTTTGCGCAGCTTACATCAGATGAAAAGAACGCTATCAGCCATAGAGGTATTGCGATGAACGCGTTTGCGTCCCTGCTGCAGATGATACAGGATTGGGAGAAGGAACATGCTCACAAGTAAACAACGTGCCCGGCTGCGGGCCATGGCAAATTCTCTGGATACCATTTTTCAGGTGGGGAAGGGCGGTATTGAGGCTTCTCTCGTAAAGGGCGTATCTGATGCGCTGGAGGCACGGGAGCTGATTAAGCTGCGGGTATTGGACAACGCCGCATACAGTGCCAGAGAAGCTGCAGATGCGCTGGCTGCGGCTACCGGGGCAGATGTGGTCTCGGTGATCGGCAGCCGATTTGTGCTTTACCGTCCATCAGAAAATAACAAAACGATCATACTTTGATTATATTTACTATGTATGATGAGAAAAAGGTGTAAGACAGACTGGGAAGGGAGTCTTTCATGAATATCGGGTTATTTGGAGGCACTTTTTCTCCCCCCCATAATGGACATGTTCGCTTTGCAAAGCTTTTTATGGAAAAAGCTTCCTTAGATAAGCTTTATATCATGCCTGCCGGCGTCCCTCCTCATAAAGAACCGGATCCTTGGGGAACTGCACAGGCACGTCTGGAAATGGCGAGGCTTGCTTTCAGCTCCTTTGCCGTTGTATCTGATTATGAGATTCGCCAGGCGGGGAAATCCTATACCTATAAAACTTTAAAGCATCTGCGGGAAATTTATCCGAAAGATACGTTGTTTTTGCTGGTGGGAGAAGACATGTTTCTCTCTTTCGATACCTGGAAAAATCCCGGTGCTATCTTTTCCATGGCTACGGTGGTTTGCATGAATCGGGGAACGGCTTCCCGTGAGAAGGTGGAAGCAGCCGGGACAGTTTACAAAAAACGATTTGGAGGAGAAGTGATGTACCTGGAAAATGCACCGCTTGCAGTATCTTCTACCCAAATTCGACAAATGTGCGCTGCAGGGCAGGATATATCCAAATTGGTCCCATCTCCTGTGGCTGCGTATATTACAGAAAACGGATTATATAAATTATGAATAAAGAGATTACGGACGAAATGCTGGCTGCTCTCCGAGAGCAGGTAAGGGAACACCTTACAGAAAAGCGGTATGCTCATACGCTTGCCGTAGAGGCAGAGGTGACAGAGCTGTCAAAGCTGTTTTTGCCTGAGGAAGAAAAGCGTTTGCGTGCCGCAGCTCTGCTGCACGATATCACAAAAAGGCTGAATTTGGAAAAACAGTTGCAATTATGTCAAAGTTTTGGTATAATGGTGAACAATAATGAAGCAAAGGCACCGAAGCTTCTGCATGCAAAAACAGCAGCGGCCCTGGCCCAGCGGGAGTTTCCCGCGTTTGCGGACAGCCGTGTGTTGTCTGGAATTCGGTGGCACACTACCGGCCGTGCCGGGATGACCTTATTTGAAGCTATCGTATATCTGGCAGACTATATTGAGCCTACCCGCACCTTTGAAGACTGTGTGACCCTCCGCCGCTTCTTTTACGAGAGAATTTCTTTGGAAGCGGCACCGGAAGAAAAAATGGAGGTATTGCGGCGGACGATGGTATTGTCATTTGATATGACAATCCGTCAGCTGATTGCAGAGGGTGCGTTGGTGGATCGGGATACGATAGACGCACGCAATTGGTTTTTGTCCCCGGCGCTGTAATTCAAGTATAACGGAGTAAAAAAGTGCGTACTTTCAAGAAGTTTATTCGAAAATTTCTGCCTCGCCTTGGGGCCATTGTCGCAGCTGCGGCACTCTGTCTTGGAGTCTATGTTTCAGCTGTGTTTTTTCTGTATGAACCGGACGTGAATGCCGGAACAGACATTCCCTTTGATACCTCTGCCAGAGGTGACGGGGAAGAAGAGGAAAACCTTCCGGATGTGACCGCCAGAGATACGCACTACAATTTTTTGGTGCTTGGACACGACCGGGCGGCTAGTCTTACGGATGTTATTATTTTGATCAGCTACGACATAGAAAATCAAAGCATTTCTATGCTGCAGATTCCCCGGGATACTTACGTGGAGCTGGAGGATTATTCCTATCATAAAATCAACGGCGCATATAATTATTTTGTATCGAGGGCAAGAGAGGACGGCAGCAGCGATCCAGAAAAGGACGGCTGCAGAGGATTTGCGTCCTTTTTGGAAACCAACCTTTGTGTGAAAATTCACTACTGTGCGGTGATGGATTTGGACGGATTTTCTGGGATTGTGAATGCCATTGGTGGTGTAGATATGTA
>JAGZAC010000331.1 GCA_018370615.1 Clostridiales bacterium | reverse complement strand
GTGCTGGAAAACGTCCGCATTCATGCCGGCCGGGGATGGGGCTCATCGCTCACCGCTGCGGCGATGTGCGGATCGAGGGCCTGCGGGTCGAGCCATCCGGCAGCCGGGTGATGTCCACTAACTGCGACGCCACTCATTTCATCAGCTGCAGCGGGGAGATCCGGATTGCCAGGTGTGTGTTCCGCGGGATGGGGGACGATGCCGCGAACGTCCACGGTTTTTACCTGACGGTGCGGCGGATCGAAGGCTGCCGAGTGATCGTTTCGCTCGACGTGGCGCCGCAGGATTTCGAGATGGATCTGCCCGATCCTGGGGACCAGCTCGAGCTGGTCCGGTCGGACACCTTGCTGCCCTATGGAACCGGTACTGTCTTGCAGGTGTTCTGGGACGGGATCTCCCGGCAGGCGGAGCTGGAGCTGTCGGGAGATTTCATGCCGCAAGCGGCTGTCGGGGATCTGCTGACCAACCGCTCCAAGGCCGCTCGGCTGGTGTTTGAGGATAACACGGCGGAGAATATCCGCGGTCGGGCGTTGCTGGTGCAGACCAGGCACGCCGTGGTGCGGGATAACCGGTTTGTACACTGCACCGGGCAGGGAGTACATGTGGACACAGCGACCGGCTGGATGGAAGTGCTGGGCAAGCGGGATATCCGGATCGAGCGCAACCGCTTCCTCGCTTGCGGCTATGGCCGGACCAAATACTGCGACGCAGCGGGCGTGGTGGTGGAAACCGAATGCGCCCGGCCCGCTGTGGGAGTTCACCGGAGAATCCTCATAGCCGACAACGACATTCAGGGGGAGAACTACGGGGTGGTGGTGCGCTGCGCCGAGGATGTGCAGATCCGGGGCAACGTCTTTGAGACCACTAAGGCACCGATTGTGCTGGGAGACTGTGGCACGGTGAACCTTTCGGGCAACCGGTTTGTATTCACGGAGGGAAGAGAAGCCTGCCCTTCACCGCGCGAGACAACTGGGTGAACAAAGGAGAACGTGCCCCGCATTCTAACAGAGTCCTGCAAACCTTATCCATTCAGCGGGACTCTGCAAATTAATTTGCGCATAACGGTATTCCTGCATAATTCTTGACACCTATCTTTCAATAGCAAATTCCATAAATAAGCCGTCTTGAAACACAAAAAACGCCTCTTGAATGAGCCTTTATCGGCCTGATCAAGACGCGTTTTTGCGCATTTTAGCCTCTTTTTCTCTCGAGTTCCTTTGCAACAGCCTCATGCTAGCTTTTTCACAATTTTTTGTTGAAACTAAACCTTCAGTTTTACAGACTTTCTCTTTCTATAATCCGGGAATTGAGACAAATGCTTGGTGCAGTTGTAGAGCGATCTTCACGTTGTTGTTCTAACAACCTTACACAGCTTTCGGCAATCTCTTGGTAAGGATAATGCACGGTTGTGATCGGAGGATTCGTGTGTGCCGCAGTTGGTAGATCATCAAAACCCATAATCCCAACGCGGAATTTTTTTGAGATATTTTTCATATTTAGTAATTCGGCAACCGAAATGGCATCCACATCATTCCAACAAAGAAAAGCAAGATCCTTTTGCTGCCTTTTGAGAATTGGCTCCATTAGAGACCAGATTTCATTTTTATCTCGATAAATCGTTTTATACTGAAGAAGATCTCCGCAAATATCATGTTGTTTAATATAATCAAGATAGGCGCGCACACGGTCCGGATAAAAGGAAACATAGTCCATTGCTATAAAATAGATTTCGGAATACCCTTTGGAAACGATATGATCAAGGGCTTTCTGCGTCCATAAATAAGAATCAGCGTATACTGTGGGATAGTCTCTGACCATATTTGTATGAGCAACCTCTACCAAATTAACACCATAATTCTGATACAGGTCGGAAAAGAACTCATTTGGCACCTGATCGTCTACTGCACAGTCGAAAATAATGCCATCAGCCCGCTTGGAACGCCAGAGCTTTATGTATTCCTGCTTTACAGGCTGCCAATCCCTGTGTGAATGAATGGTACGGATAATAACGTCTTGTCCGCGCTTTTTTGTGACACGAATAACATCTAGAATAAACTGAAGCGTGCTGGCATTCTGTTCCTCCAGAAATGTCTGGCTATAAACGAGCATAATACAATTGCTGACATTGGTCCGCAGTTGTTTGGCGTTTAAATTCGGCACATAGCCAAGCTTTTTGACAGCTTTCATAACCTTTTGCCGGGATTCCTCACTGAAACGTCCCTCTACGTTATTTAGGACAAAGGAGGTGATCGCACAGGATACGCCGGCCTCTTTGGCGACATCTTTGATTGTTACACGCCCCATTTTGTTCATGTACAACACACAACTTTTCAATAACGTTCTAGAATCCCTTACAGTATACGTCATTTCGTATACGATTGTCAAATATGTGTTGAAAGCGTACATTTTCTATTGACATGGAAATTAGAACACGATATACTATATATCGCAAAACGATTTGCTATTTTGAGGGGCGTGAGACCGGGTATGTGGGAAATTAAAAATGCAATGGTGCTTTGCGATGATAACATTGTTTTGAAAGAAGCTGTTGCGGTTACGGGCCTTCATGAGGATTCATACGGCGGAGCATATATGCGGCTGCGTGCG
>JAGZAC010000330.1 GCA_018370615.1 Clostridiales bacterium | reverse complement strand
GCTTGCATTCTTTTCTTCCTCAGCCTGCTCTTTTACAAACCAGTTCAGAAATTCCATCGCCCGGTAATCATGGACCTCGTTCGCAGCAGCAAAGATTGTATGAATAGATGCTGTTACTGTTTTCTCATGTTCCAGTGTCTTCTTTAGCGGGCCGTCAAAGGAGGTATAATTTTCTGCAGGGGCTTCAATGGAAAGCAGAGTGACTTTTTCATCATTGTTCATCAGATATGTGCGCATCAGCATGGCATGATCCCGTTCCTCCTGGGCTTGAATTTCAAACCAGTTCTGGAATCCTTCCAGTCCTTCATCGCCATAGTAATTTGCCATATCCAGATAGAGATACGCAGAATAGAATTCTTTCATAATCTGTTCGTTCAGCAGGTCTTTCACTTTTTTATCCATCTTTTTTCTCCTTTATAAATAATATAGTTTATTCGTTAATCTATTATAACATTTCGTTTACCCTCGAGCTGTAACGATGTCACAAAAATTATGCATTTGCAATTTTTTGCAGCATTTTTTCGTCCAACAGCTGAATACAGCCACGGGAAAGGGAGATCCATCCTTCGTCTTGAAAATACTTAAGCATGCGGGTGACTACTTCCCGCGCACTTCCCAAATCCTTCGCCAGCCATTCGTGGGTTACATGCAGCTTTGCAGTGCCTTCTGCTGCGGCTCGCTCCAACAGGGCCCCTGCCAGGCGGCTGTCCATACTTTTGAACAGAATTTGCTCTAGTGTCCACATTACATTGGAAAAGCGAGAGGCCATCAATTCATTAATATAACTTGCTATAGGGGCCGACTGATGGGACAGTCGGTCAAACAACAGAGGAGGGAGCACAAAGGCGTCGGTATCCTCTTCCACTTCGATTTGCATGTCAAACTGAATGTTGCGCATGATGCAGGAAGCGGAAAAAAGGCATATGTCCAGCTCGTACAAACGGTACAGGGTGATTTCCCGTCCGGTTTCCGAAAGAATCAAGGCGCGCAGCTGACCCTTTTGAATTAAAAGCAAGCCCATGCACTGCTTTTCCCCAGTGTCGATCCTGTCTCCCTTTGGAAAATGGCGCATCTGGCAGTGCTTTGTCAAATCCTCCTTCTGCTCCGGCTCCAATTGCTCCCAAAAGGGGAAGAAATCCTGCAAATTTGGTGTTATCTGGCCCATAATTCACTCCCTTTGTTACGCCCGCATGGGCTTTTTGTTTTTTTACTTCTTTTCGCTAAGAACAATCAGTACGTCGGATTCTGTCAATACGTCGGCGTATATCTGACTTTTGAATGGTCTGTTCAATCCATTTGTCCAACGGGTGCATTTCAAGTTGCGTTAAACAATCCATTGATAAAACCAAGCAGCAGACAGATGCGGAAGATTTTTTCAAATACATCGCGGAGCTTTATGTAGGACCGTTCCTCCGCGCCGAGGCTATTCTATCACCACCAATAGAAATAGTCAATGGATTTTTATATAATAATTCTATGAAGAAATACAAAAAGTGTATATTTTTATTCCGAGAGGACGACGGCAAAGGATTCGGCTTTACTGGTGCTTTGCTTTTGTCAAAGCTTTTCGCAGTACAGCAACAACGATTATACCGACCAGAGGAAACAGCGCGGCAATAAGCATTCCTGTCTTAAATCCGGCCTGTTCAGGAGACAGTGTCCCGGCGACAATAGAGGGAAGCTGTCCTGCCGCTACCGCGTCTGTGATACTGCCCATCAGCTGCGGAGCAATGGAACCGCCAAGGTCTCCTCCCGCTGCAAGAAGGGCATAAACTGCCACGCCGGCCTGGGGAATCGACTGTGTCGTATAAATCAATGTCCCCGGCCAAAGCATAGACACGCAGAAACCGGTGAGAATGCAGGCAATCAGGCCGACGATCGGCATTTTCGCACCGCAGGGGATAAATGTGGTAGTCATAATCGTCATTTTGCGGTCGCGATCCTGCTCAATGGTACGGGAAGCCATGATGCCGGGTACGCCGCAGCCGGTGCCAATCAGCATCGGAATAAAAGATTTACCGGACAGGCCGAAGCGGCGGAAAATCCGGTCCATAATAAAGGCGACACGCGCCATGTAACCGCAGTCCTCCAGCAGGCACAGCAGCAGGAAGAGCACCAGCATCTGGGGAACAAACCCCAGGACCGCGCCAACGCCGCCAACAATTCCTTCCACAATCAGCCCCACCAGCCAATCGGCTGTTCCGATCCTCACGAGGAAATTCTCTACTGCGGGGCTAATCCATTCGCCGAACAGTGTATCGTTGGTAAAGTCGGTAACAATCGTGCCGACCGTTGTCCAGGAAATATAATACACCAGCGTCATAACCACCGCAAAAATCGGCAGCGCCAGCCATCGGTTGGTTACAATCCGGTCGATCTTATCCGAAGTAGTCATGCCTGTTTTCTTTTTCTGCAAACATCTCCCGACCAGTTTTGCGATATAGGAATAGCGCTCATTGGTGATGATGCTTTCCGCATCGTCATCCTCTTTCTTTTCCAGCTCGGATATGATGTCCTCCAGCCGGAGTTTGAGGTTTTGGGCCAGCGAAAGAGAATCCAGCACCTTCTCGTCCCGTTCAAACAGCTTCACTGCAAACCAGCGGGAGTTCTCTGCCGGCACCAGCCCTTC
>JAGZAC010000329.1 GCA_018370615.1 Clostridiales bacterium | reverse complement strand
CCGTATTCTCTGCGGGATATACACTGACCGATATATCTTGTAGCTCCAGTTCATATATTTCCGATACCGTCAGTGCAATATTGTAGGCCAGATATTCCGCACTTTGCGCTATATTTTCCTCTGATGACTGTTCTCCCGCTTTCCATTCCGTTTGTATTCCATCTATCCATTCGTCCATATCCCCGACAAGAGGAGACAATGCAATCAGTGCAACAATCAGCGCGCCGGCAAAGCCTACAAATTTTCCTATCCCTTCCCCCTCCGGCGCCGCTGCACATATCACTGCGACAAACACGGCCGCCGCAACCATCGAAAACAAATAATTTGCCATTTTCTCTCCACCCTTTAGCTATACGCCAGCGAAGCTTTGCAAAACAAGGACAGGGCAAAAATATACATCACCGCCGCCGCCACCGTGATGGCCAGAAGCAGCGTGCAGAGGCTTCCCGTCTCTTTGAGAAGTGTTTGCTCCCTGTCGCATCCCAGAACGCCCGCCATGGCGCCGGAAACGCCCAGCGCCAGCCGATTTACCAAAAGGGAGGCCAGGGGAGGCAGCAGTACAATGATAATTACAACAATGCCGGCCGCTCCGGAAAGCTGCTTGATGACTCCAATACTGCCGGACACCATAGAAAAGGAATCTGCCACCGTTCCGCCCACAATAGGGAGATAACTCCCCAGGGCAAATTTTATGGTTTTCGCTGCAAAGGTATCCGCAGCACTTGCAATTCCGCTTTGCATGGACAAAACAAAGGACATCAGCGTCATGATTAGTACCAGTGCACCGGTCACAATTCCCCGCAGGGCACCGGCCATGAAGGACACACCCCGGTTTCCCGACACCGCCGCCGTAATAGACAGCAGAAAGCAAACGCTGACACAAGGAGCAAGAACGTCTGCGTATAGGGTTTGAATAAAAGTGATCATCAAATTGATTCCTGTGCCGGATACTGCTGCACTGGTCACATTCCCGCTGGAGATGTATACTGCCTCCATTACCGGCACGATCATCAGCATCGTTTCACTGAGCATATCCAAAAGAGCCTGTACTGTAGCAAAAACTGCTTTTTGTACTTCATACAAAGTCAATGCCATGCACAAAAGGCAGCATAGGGAAAAAATCGTCTCCAGGGAACTGTTTTTCACAGTTGTGGACAGCATGCGGAATACCGACGCTAAAATCACCATACCAAGCAGAACGGAAAGATTCTTTACCCCCGGCAGGAGAGCATTCCCAAGAGCGTCCTTTATTAAAGAAAGAAAGTACGATACACTGTACTGCTGTACAGCACTCTGGGCATCCCCCGCCCCTTCTACCTGCTGACGGATATCTGACGGAAGCTTTTGCAAATATTCCTCATAAGCACTGTCTGCCGCCTCCTCCGGTTCCTGTTCAAATTGAAACTGATACGGCATGTTCTCCTGGGCCGCACCATTTACCGTGCAAAAGAAAAGCAGCATCGGCAGCAACAATGCAAGAAAAAACTTTTTTCCTTTCATCTTTTCTATTCCTTTTTTCTCTCACAGAAGCTCTGCTGCAATCTCCAACAATCGGGAAATCAGCGGCAAACTTAGAAGAATCAGTTCTCCTTTCCCTGCCAGTACCGCTGCCGAAGCCAGCATTCCCTCTCCTGCGCTTTTGCAAAGCTCTGCCGTAAAAGCGGAAATATAAGCAATTCCCAGCGCTTTCAAAAGAATCGCAGCATATTCGGAAAACGCAGACTCCGCCGCTGCATCTGCTATGGTCTGTACAGCCGTAAGCGCTCCGCCTTCCAAAAGATATAAAGCGATAACAAGCACTGTCGCTCCGCCGCAGAGCACAGCAAAAACCGTATTCTTCTCCCGCAGGATGAGCACGGCGCACAGCCCTAAAACCGCGATCCCGCACAGCCGCAATATATCTGCCATTACAGTCCGAACACATTCTGCACCGTCTCAAACAAGGTGCCGATCTCTCCCACCAGCATTAACAAAACCACAACAATGCCGACTACCGTCACCAGCATCGCCTGCTCATCCCTTCCGGCACGCTGTAAAATCTGGTTTGCAACTGCTACCAGAATCCCCACCCCCACCGTTTTCAGTATCAGAGAAACATCCATAATCTACCCGCTTTTCCTATGCAATAGGGGCAAGGCCCCATTATTTAAAAAATTCCGTGGCGGATCTTTCCGCCTTTTCCGGAGGAATCATTTCCATTTCATCATATAATCAGTATCAGAACAGATGCTGCCGCAAGCAGCGGCAAAAGCCTGTACATTTTCAGCCGTCCCGGCAGCTGGTCGCCCATATCCGTCCACGCCTTTTGGAGCCGCTGACCTGTAAGAACACACAGCTTTGTCTGCTCTGCCGCATAACCGCCGCCAATGGTTTTAGAGAAAGAAGACATATAATCAAATATTTCCGGCGGCAGATCCTTCTCAATACTGCAGATGGCGGCTGCCAGTCCATCTCGGCGCAGAAGCTCCATGAATCCGATGTCTTCCAAAAAAGCATTGTGATAATCTTCAAATATCCGCCCCAGCGGCAGCCGCAGGGTTTCTATTCTTTATCCGTTATATGAGTTGAAATCCTCCAACGCCTCTAGCAAAGCTAGCTTTTTCTTTGTTTTTTCACACAGACCCCGGCCA
>JAGZAC010000328.1 GCA_018370615.1 Clostridiales bacterium | reverse complement strand
CTTCTGCAGCGATGATACGATCATCGCTACAGATGTAGGACAGCACCAGATGTGGACTATGCAGTATTATCCTTTTGCCCGGCCCCGCACCCTGCTCACCTCCGGAGGGCTGGGCACGATGGGATACGGGCTGGGCGCCGCTATCGGCGGATGCATTGCCACAGGCGGCAGAAGAACGGTTCTCTTCACCAGCGACGGCAGCTTCGGTATGAACCTGACCGAGCTGGCTACCGCCGTGACGCAGAAGCTTCCCATCACCATCGTGGTTCTCAACAATGGAACACTGGGCATGGTACGTCAGTGGCAAACCATGTTTTATGGAGAACGCTATTCACAGACGACGCTGGACCGCAAAACAGATTTTGCCGCCCTGGCCAGAGCCTTCGGCGGGGCGGGATATTCTGCAAAATGCCTGGAGGAGCTGGAGGATGCCCTCCAAAATGCTCCGGAAAGTGGCCCCGCTGTCATTGAATGTCCCATTGACATAGACGAAAAAGTGCTTCCCATGATCCCCCCGGGAGGATCTGCCGAAGATATCATCACCTCGTAGAAAGGACGCTGTATATGGAAAAATTTACAATAGAATTGATTGTGGCCAACCGCTACGGCGTCCTCAACCGGATTACGGGGCTGTATGCCCGGCGTGGATATAACATCGACAGCCTGAATGTGAACGAAACCTCCGATCCGAAATTTTCCAGAATGCTGATTGTTTCCAGGGGAGACGCGGCAATACAAACCCAGATGGTGCGGCAGCTTTCCAAGCTGTACGATGTAAAGGAAGTTACCTTGATGTCCACCGTAAACTTTTCAAAATAATGCAAAACACCTGGGAAACGCTATGCGTTTTCCAGGTGTTTTCCTATCTGTATTTTCGATTGTACACCCAAAGCAAAAACAGCAGTCCCGCAATGCCCAGCAGCATAATCCCGGCATATACGGCGCCGATATGCCGCTGGAACACTACGACCAGCGCAATGCTCACCGCAAAAAGCCCCGTCATTAAAATATAGCGAATTGCTTTCATTCTGCCGCCTCCGTCTCCATCCATCGAATTTCTCCGGGCACCAGCTGCGCCGTATGCTCCACGCCGGCGCCATCCCAAAACCGAGTGGTACGGCTTTCCATAGTGTTGTTTACAAGAGCGTACTTTCCGCAACTTCGATATCCGTGCACTTCACAGCAGGGATTTTCTGCATAAAATACATGCAGCCGCTCCTCCATGCCTGCCGCGTAATACAGACTGCGCAATAGAAGGCGTGTATTCTGACTGCTGTATGGAAGCCCGGCCATATATACCGCCCTTCCTTTACCAAAAGCATTTGCGCTGAGATGCACTTCTCCATCGGAATATTCCAAGATCTCACAATCGGGTGTGAGGGCATATACGTTCTTTTTACATTCGCCAAAATCGATTGAATCCATTACATCCTCTGTAATAAAGTGCGTCTCCACCTGCTTTGTATCATACTTGTCTTCCGTTATGGTAAAGCCCTGTTCCCGGTCCACACCGAGCACGTCGCTCAATTGAAAATACCTTCCCTGGCGGGGAGACGCCGATGGATCTCCGATTCCAATAAATCCGCCGCCCTGCCAGATCCACATGCGCAGCTTTTCCAAAAGCACCGCATCGTTCCAGGATGTGCCGCCGGAAAATGCAGTGCCTGCATCCCCAGCGTTGATGATTACGTCAATATCCTCCGGGACGCCATTTTCTACAATATCCGAAAATTTAATAAACCGCACATGGACCGCCATGCCGCTGAGCGCTTCCAGAACGCCTAGATAGGACTAGGTCTGTTTATACACCATCCCGTGGGCCGCAATATAGCTCTGCCAGGAACGCAGTTCTCCCCAGCAGTTCAGCACGGCAACGGTAATGGGGGCATAAGGCGCATGTCCCTCGATGGTATCTAAAATCGTACGGAATTCCTCCGCGATATTTTCTACACATTCTACAAATGCAGGAAATTCTGCGGCAAGACTCAAATATCCCCCATACCCAATCCGTGACACCGGGCTGCGCAAAATTGCCCGCCGGGCGGCAAGCCAGTTTTCCATGGCCTCCTGTTCCGGATGGCCCCCCGGATAAAAGGTATCCGGAAAGAAATAAGGCAAAAACCGCGCCTCTGTATATTTAACATGGGGGATATCGGCAATCATGCGCAGGGTGACGCCACTGTTTACGCTGCCAACTACTGCGTCAAGGCCGATGTTTTGAAAATACTTCCCATATGGCTCGGCGCCGATCCAGTTATCTCCCAAAAACATCATGGCTTCCTTGTCTGCATCGTGGACCATCTCCACCAGCTGTGCCGCCCGCTCGCTGACAAAGCGCTGGATGTATTCCATATAGTCCAGGTACGCTTTACGTGGCGGACGGAAGGAATTGTTGTAATATCCCTCGTCTACAAAGTCCTCCGGACACAGCTTATACCCGTATTCCTTTTCAAATCCAATCAAAGCCTCTGGCGATACGGTACCGCCATATCCCAGCCAGTCTACATACTTTTCTTTTCTGCAGTCGTTGTAAATTAAAGTAAAATGGTAGAAAAACGTCGTAAACCGCACCACATCCACCTGGGGATTCTGAGCCAGCCAGTGGGATAGGGCCGTTTTCATATAGGCCCAGGACA
>JAGZAC010000327.1 GCA_018370615.1 Clostridiales bacterium | reverse complement strand
TAATAACCTAAACAAAACTATTCCGAACAACACTATATCAAAAAAACAACCTATACCCATCTGAAAATAATTTTCTTATGGTCCTTAATGGTCTTGCGAATCATTTCGTGCAATGTCGTTTCAAAGTCCTCGGCACCTTCCAGTCGGTCGGCATATATTTTCAGGCTTTCGGCAACTGCGCTGTTGAGCATAATATTGGCGCAGGCAATGCTGTTGGAGGAGCCCAGCATACGGAACTCAAACTTGTTGCCGGTAAAGGCAAAAGGAGAGGTGCGGTTGCGGTCGGTGGTGTCCCGGTTGAATTTGGGCAGTACATCGACTCCCAGCTTCATCTGCTTCTTTTGGGCACCGCTGTAGGGCTTGCCTGTTTCAATTGCTTCCAGCACACCGGTGAGCTCATCCCCCAGGAAGATGGATATGACAGCAGGCGGCGCTTCGTTTGCGCCCAGCCGGTGATCGTTGCCGGCAGTGGCTACAGAAAGACGGAGCAGATCCTGATAATCATCTACCGCTTTGATGACCGCGCAGAGGAAAAGGAGAAATTGTGCATTTTCATAAGGCGTGTCGCCGGGAGAGAGAAGGTTCACGCCGGTATCGGTGGCAATGGACCAGTTGTTGTGCTTGCCGCTGCCGTTGACGCCGGCAAAGGGCTTTTCATGGAGCAGGCATACCAGGCCGTGCTTTGCCGCGACCTTCTGCATAATTTCCATGGCCAGCTGGTTGTGATCCGTTGCAATATTGGTGGTGCTGTAAATCGGCGCCAGCTCGTGCTGTGCAGGTGCCACCTCATTATGCTCGGTCTTAGCGAAGATGCCCAGCTTCCACAGCTCTTCGTTGAGCTCTTCCATATAAGCTGCAACGCGGGGCTTAATTACGCCGAAGTAGTGGTCGTCCATTTCCTGGCCCTTGGGAGGCTTTGCACCAAACAGGGTTCTGCCGGTAAACCGAAGGTCGGGCCGCTGATCGTACATTTCTTTTGCAATAAGGAAGTATTCCTGTTCCGGTCCCACAGAGGTGCGCACGCATTTGACCGTGTCGTTCCCGAACAGTCGCAGGATCCGCAGCGCCTGCTTATTGAGGGCCTTCATGGAACGAAGCAAAGGGGTTTTCTTATCCAATGCTTCACCGCCATAGGAACAGAATGCTGTGGGGATGCAGAGGGTTTTCCCCTTAATGAACGCGTAAGAAGTAGGATCCCATGCCGTATAGCCTCTTGCTTCAAAGGTGGCGCGAAGTCCGCCCGATGGGAACGAGGAAGCGTCCGGCTCTCCCTTGATCAGCTCCTTCCCTGAAAACTCCATGATGATACCGCCATCAGGGGCAGGAGAGATAAAGCTGTCATGCTTTTCTGCAGTGACTCCGGTGAGTGGCTGGAACCAGTGGGTGTAGTGAGTAGCGCCATTGGCGACTGCCCAGTTCTTCATAGCGTTGGCAACGGCATTGGCTACGCCGATGTCCAGTTCTGCTCCTTCATCGATGGTTTTTTTCAGAGACCGATATACATCGGCGGGGAGATTCTCCTTCATTACCCTTTCGTCAAAAACCAGGCTTCCAAAAAATTCCGGTACAGTTCCCATGTTAAGAAATCCTCCTTATAAATAAACAAAAAGCAAAGCCGACTTTCATGTGAAATACATAAAAGACGTCTTTGCCTTTACGATGGGTATTATACACCTTGGGAAATCGTTTGTCAACCCTGTTTCGCAATTTTTTTAGAAAATCCTGCATTTTTTAAAGATTTAATTGAAAATGAAGCATTTTTCTATTGACAAAATGCAGGATTTGTACTATAATAATTTCATATGGGCAATGGCGTTCATCTTGATGCGGAT
The DNA here is from genome assembly GCA_018370615.1 of Clostridiales bacterium. Classification (GTDB taxonomy): domain Bacteria; phylum Bacillota; class Clostridia; order Oscillospirales; family CAG-272; genus Avispirillum. Next base: position 805 of record JAGZAC010000327.1, on the reverse strand, counting down.
TTGTATTCGCGTCAAAATGAACGTTTTTATTATAAATAAAATGAAAGGAAGGACTTAACAATGAAAGTAGAAGGCCAGGTGCGAATTCCCTCCGGGTGTGCAATTGCCGCTGTTATTTCAAGGGAAGGACGCAGAATGTCCGGTGAAATGATTACAAATGCCATGCGGCCGATGCACGACCGCTCCAACGGACTGGGCGGCGGCTTTGCCGGATATGGCATTTATCCTGAATATAAAGATTTTTATGCGCTGCATATGTTTTTTGACGAGCGCGCTACACGCAAAAACTGTGAGGTGTTTTTAAAAGAACGCTTTGAAATTGTAAAGTCTGAGATCATTCCCACCCGCAAAATCCCGGAGATTACAGATGAGCCGATTATCTGGAGGTATTTTGTCGCTCCGCTCAAATCTGTTCTTGCCTCTCTGCAGCTGGACGAAAAGGAATTTGTTGCCAGAACCGTGATGAAAATCAATACGGAAATGCCTGGAGCGTATGTTTTTTCCAGCGGAAAAAACATGGGCACCTTCAAAGCGGTTGGATTTCCGGAGGATGTTGGCGTCTTCTACCGGCTGGAGGAATATGAGGGATATTCCTGGACAGGACACGGGCGGTATCCCACCAATACTCCCGGATGGTGGGGCGGCGCCCATCCCTTTACGCTGCTGGACTATTCTATTGTACATAATGGTGAGATTTCTTCATATGATGCAAACCGCCGTTTTATCGAGATGTTTGGATACAAGTGCACCCTGCAGACCGATACGGAGGTCATCACTTATATCATGGATTACCTTATCCGTGTGC
>JAGZAC010000326.1 GCA_018370615.1 Clostridiales bacterium | reverse complement strand
CGGAAAGTGGTTGTATGCCCATATACAGAAGGGGACGAAAGTTACTGTTAATACCCAGTTTGGATTTGTCAGTATTGAATAGATACACAGGAAAAAGAAAGAGAGAGGCGGCTGCCTCTCTCTTTTTCTGTTTTATTTAGTCCCCGGTTTGGTCCCCGACTCTATACCGTATTATACCGTATTATATCGTTAAAAAATACCAATAAATGGTAAAAATACAAAGAAAAATAAATAAGCAAAACCCCTTGAGAACCCAGCAAAATCAAGGGTTTTCAAGGGGCTTTGTTTCTGGCAGCGGAATAGGGATTCGAACCCCAACAAACAGAGTCAGAGTCTGTCGTGCTACCGTTACACAATTCCGCTATTTGTTTGCGCCCCTTATTATACCAATCTGCGGGGCGCTTGTCAATAGTTTTTTCCAAAAAAAGATGATTCATACCTTTCCTTGGAAGAAGCATTTGACAAATTGTCAATTGTCATGTATAATAAAACCGATCTGTCGGCAGCTTGCCGCAGCATTTTCCTATTTTGTATATTCAGTATCAGCATGCGCCGGCACTCACCGGCGTAAATTGTTGTTTTTCGGCCGCAGCTGCGGCAGGGAGAGATTATGCCGCGTTTTTTTGTACGCGCCTTTCAAATTGAAACAGATAATGAGGGCGCACAGACAGTGCGGATCCTGGGAGATGACGCACATCATATTGCCAGAAGCCTGCGCATGCGGCAGGGAGATACTATCACTGTCTGCGATATGGCGCGAAGGGAATATACCTGTCGGATTCTCACACTGGATGAAAACCACGTGCTGGCCGGTGTTCTATCTGTTTGCCCGTCGGCTGCAGAACCGCCGTACGAAGCGGTGCTGTATCAGGCCCTAATCAAAGGGGACAAGTTTGATTATGTGGTGCAAAAGGCAGTAGAATGCGGGGTACATAGAATTGTCCCGATCCTCACCGAACGCTGCGTTGTCCGCCTGGACAGGGCAGGGGGAGAGAAAAAGCGCCAGCGCTGGCAGCGAATCGCAGAGGAGGCGGCCAAGCAGTGCGGCAGAGGGACGATCCCACAGGTCTGTGAACTTCTGTATTATAAAGAAGCGGTAAAGGAAGCCGCCGCTGCAGAGCTTCCTTTGTTTTGTTACGAGGGAGAGGACCAGTGCAGTCTGCCGCAGGCAGTAAGACGCTGCAAAAAGCCCAAAACCATTTCGCTGATGATTGGAAGTGAGGGTGGTTTTTCTGTGGATGAGGCTGAGCTTGCCCGGCAAAACGGAATGTGTTCTGTGGGGCTTGGCAAGAGAATTCTTCGAACGGAAACGGCGTCCTCCTTTGTGCTGGCTTGCCTGAGCTTTGCTTATGAAATGGAAGAAACTTATAATATTCAAAAAAATGAGTAAAATTATTCACAAAAAAACTGGTGTGTTTTTTGGAAAATTGCATAAAACCCATTGAAAATTTACAAATTATGTTGTAAAATATAATACAGGTTTCACAATATTGCAGATAAAGTGTTTTAATATTACATAAGGAGGCTATTATGTCCAATCGCTTGTTTCAGGGAATTATCCACCAAATGACCGATGCTGTGGATCGCACCATCGGCGTCATCGACGAGACGGGAGTTATCATTGCATGCAGTGAGCTTGTCAAGATTGGCGAGACCCGCCAGGAGGCGAGGGATGAAATGGCGTATACTGCTTCCGCTGTAACGGTAGGAGGCTATACATATCGGTTTATCGGCTCCAGTACCAAGTGGGAGTATATTGTGTTTGTGGAAGGCGAAGATAAAATGGCAGATAAGCTTGCCTCCATTCTTGCCATTTCCCTTTCCAACATCAAGAATCTGTATGACGAGAAATATGACCGCAATTCTTTTGTGAAAAATATCATTTTGGACAACATTCTGCCCAGCGATATTTATATCAAGAGCAAAGAGCTGCGGTTCAATACAGACGAGCCTCGGGTGGTATTTCTCATCAAGTTCCTCACCAAAACGGAAGTGATTCCCTTTGATGCGGTACAAAATATTTTCCCGGACCGGACGAAGGATTATGTCATCAGCGTAGGTGAGCAGGATATCGTGCTGGTGAAGGAGCTGAAGCCAGGCTACGACGTGAAGAAAATCGAGAAGCTGGCAAAGTCTCTTTCCGAAACTCTCAATTCCGAATTCTATGCACGGGTGACCATCGGGATTGGTACTGTTGTAGAGAACATCAAAGACCTGGCGCGCTCCTATAAGGAAGCTCAGGTGGCGCTGGAAGTGGGTAAGGTATTTGATACGGAGAAGAATATTATCTCCTATGAAAACCTGGGTATCGGCCGTTTGATTTATCAGCTTCCTACCACTCTTTGCGAAATGTTTTTGCGGGAAGTGTTCAAAAAGGGTTCTATTGAAAGCCTGGATCAGGAAACACTGTTTACGATCCAAAAATTCTTTGAGAACAACCTGAACGTGTCCGAAACCTCCCGGAAGCTGTTTGTCCATCGGAATACGTTGGTATACCGCTTGGAGAAAATCAAAAAGCTTACCGGCCTGGATCTGCGGGAATTCGACCATGCCATCGTTTTTAAGGTGGCGTTGATGGTCAAAAAATATTTAACGGCTAACCCCATCAAATACTAAGGGCCATCGGTTTGGTTCTGTGAG
>JAGZAC010000325.1 GCA_018370615.1 Clostridiales bacterium | reverse complement strand
CTTGGAGCAAAAATATATATTTTTATCTGGATAAAAGGTTTCCTGAATCGTGATGGGCTCACCGTCGGAAACTCTCACCAGCCAGAGGATCTCCACCTCCGTGGCATATTCCTCCTCCCAGGGAGAAAAATACAACGTGATTCCATCAGAAGTTGTCCGCACATGCGCGTCGGTCTCGTCCATAAATATCCACACCGACGGCGGCTCCTCCGAATCAAATACGCCGCTTCTGTCGCACATGGAATCGCTTAAATATCCCAAAATTTCACAGCTTTCCTCCCCCGGACAGTAGAAGGGATATCCCACATCACCGTACATGTACTGCTCCTCAAAGGTGGCCAGCTTTGCTGGCGTATTGCTGTATTTCAAGTCCTCCAGACAGGCAAATTCGCTGATGTCATCACTCTGTGGAGACGTCATACTTTTATCGATCAGCGCATAGTTTTTATAAACGATCTTTGCCCCCATGGCCCTTACCTCCTTTTCGCAGACTGAGGCACAATTTCAAAGGACAGATCAAACCAGTAGTTTTCCCCGTCCCGTATGAAGCCCAGGGTATCCGATACGCTGGTAATATACCCGGCGAAGGTGTATGTCTCCTGCCCATAGGGCATTTCAAAAAGGTGAAATTCATCGGGAGACGTGAGGATCTCATAAAGGGCATCATACTGCTCCGGATCCAGCGCAGAGGTCTGCAGCTGCACCGTATAGTTGTAAAACGAGCCGATCACAGAACGAATCGCCGTACCTGTGGTGGTGCTCCGTGCCGTTTCCCGATCCTGGGCGGCAAACTTTCTGGACAGCGCCGTGACGCCGATGTTAAATTCCATATTGTCAATTTTAAACATTACCAAGTACCTCCTGTGGACAGACGGACGCCGCGCTCCGCCTTAACCGTTTCCATTACATCAAAGAGTACGTTTTCCCGTACCTTTGCCTCTACGTTCAGATAAATGGGCTGCTGGGTCTGCTCCGCGTTCGCACGGCGCACCGCGTTGTATACACCACCGGACACCGCCTGTACAATCTGGTCGTTATTCATAACTACGTTCCGGCTTCCGAAGGACCCTACAAACTCCGGCCCTGCCTCTCTCGCGATGAACAGCTGCCCGTAATTCGGGATACCTCCTTCGGCATATTCAAATGTAGGAATCAATGGTATTTTTAATTTTTCAACAGAGATTTCTGGAATATCAACACCAGGAATAAAATTAATTACATCTATTATTCCGTTTGCACCTGTTAAAATGCCTGTCCATAGTTTGTTTATGCAACTGATTATTCCATTCGCAACACCTATTACACTATTTGCGAGTCCTTTCCAGGCTTTGTTCCAATCTCCAGTAAAGACTCCCACAATAGAATCAAGAAGCCCTTTAATTGCACCCCATAAGCCATCTACAAAAAATTCTTTAATACTGCCGACCCACGCTTTCGCCCCTTCAATAGTGCCTCCGAAAAATTTTTCGGCGTTTGTTCTTAACCTCCCGCTTGACGTATCAATGTTCTCAATCATTCTTTCATCATATTCTCTAAATTTTTCTTCAACACCATTGTACTCTTCTTCGGCGAGTCTAATTTGTTCATCTTTTCTTTCTTGTGCAAGTCTGCCGGCTTCGGTTTTTAAAAATTCTTCCTCCGTTAACAGATCTGTGCTTCTTTGCTGAGCGTCTAAAAGTTCCTGCTCATATTGAAGTTTAGCATTTTCAATCAAGGCATCTCTACTTTCAGCTGCTACAGTGAGAATATCGCTCGCTTGTTGCTGTTCTATTACCTTAAGATCTTCCTTACGTGTTTCCGCCAGACTTTTTGTTTCTTCCGCATTTAAAGCAAAATTGTCGAAAGTACTTTGTAGCATTTCCTCCTGCAACGTTTTATAGTTGGCATATTCTTCCGCCGTCAGCTCCTCTCCTGCCAGCAATTTTTCCATCATCAAAGCATTGATTTCATCATACTTTGTATTGATATCGTTAATCTGCCCGTCATATTGTTCTACAATAGCTGCACGATTTGTTGCATACAGTTCAAGTTCTTTGGCTTTTTCTTCTTTTTGCTTTTCTGTAAGATTTTGGTCACTTTCAATCAGTTTTAGATTGTTCGCAAGCAAGTTGTCTAGATCTTTTTGACGTTGTTCCTCAATCTTTTCATACGTCAAACCGCTAGAAGCAACCTTTTCATCATGTGCAGCCTGCAGTTCCGCCACTGCTTGTTTATACTCTTCACTCTCTTCTCCGTATTTTAATTTGGCGTCATTTATACTGTTCTGCAATTCTGTATTCCAGTCATCCAGTTGTGCTATTTTATCGTCATAATATTTGTTGGTGTAGAGGGTCAGAATTTCGGCGGCTCGTTCTTCGGAGAGAGCGTGAGCAGGTTTCCTGCCACGGTTGCCATGGACAAAAGCAGCTTTGCCATTTGCTTCATATCTTTTTATCAAGCGGTTGATGGTGCGGAGAGTAGAGTTCAGTTGGACGGCTGCACGTTTTTTGCTGCTGGTAAAGTCACTGCAATTTTTGTGATCCACGAGAGATTTAATTGTTTCGTATTTGCTTTGCGCTTCCATTTTTAGTTGAATCCTTTCCATTATGACAAAACCTCTTTCTGTAAAGTAATAAGACTTTATCATAATACTATATTTTTTTCAAGTATTTTT
>JAGZAC010000324.1 GCA_018370615.1 Clostridiales bacterium | reverse complement strand
TTCTGGGGAGATGCGCAGCAAAGCATTAAAATAAAAGGCTCCCTTGTGTAAAGGGAGCTGTCTTCGCGTATGCGGAGACTGAGGGATTGTTTGCTTTTCCTATCGCTCTCCTAAGCAGTTCCTCTATTCTGCAGTTGATCCAAAATATACGGAATCACCTGTTCTTTCTCGATACCCAAAGCAAAGGCAAACTCTTCTTTGATAATCTTCTCCGCTGTTTCCAGAATCTTGGTATCTGCCGCATGCAGCTTCTTTTTGTTCTGCTCCGCCTCTATTTTATGAAGGGAAAGTGTCTTTACAAGCCATAGTATCCTGCCGCGATCTCCTTCTTCCAGCAGGGCTTCATATTTTGCCGTCCGTGCTTTTTCATCTTCAATCCACAAATCTTGGTATTGTTCAGAGTCCGCTATCACACTATGAATTTCCTGAGGAGACAACACATGACGCATGCCTCTCTCCAGCGCCGGAGAATCTACTGGCACATAAAGCACCGTATGATTGTCAAACACCATTTCCATTTCATAATAAGTTTTCGGCTCCATCCCCGCAAACTCACGTGTTACGATATCTACAATTTTACAAATACCGTTGTTTTTATAACAAACATATTCTCCCACCCTGTGGGGATATTCACCTTTACACGCGTCCATATCGTATACCTTTCCATGCAGTACTTCACTACCGAACACCAACGGCAAACTTATGAAAAGAAAAGCACAGCTGCCGCAGAAAACCTTACCGCACCCGCACTCCATTTTCTAGCTATAGTATACCATATTTTCCGGTTTTTTTCAAATGGGCAAATTCACTAAAAACAAAATTTTGTTTCGGTGATTTCGCCCTTGTCCACATAGAAAAGCCTTCCCAAGTGGGAAGACTTTTCCAAAAACTTATTATCTTTCTTCACGGAAATAAGAACGGCCCAAATGCGCCGGTCCAAGATTCTCTCTTTTATTGCGGAAGCTAACGATAATAAGTACAACAATCGTTACGATATAAGGCAGCATCTTGAATATTTCCTGACTGCTTCTGGTAAGCCCGGGAATATAATAATACGCCCAATACAAAAGACCAAACAGATACGCACCCCAGATGCTGTTCTTCGGCTTCCAGGTAGTAAAAATCACCAGCGCCACCGCAAGCCAGCCCAGCTTTTCAATACTGCCGTCGTTGGCCCAGGTTCCTTTAATATAATCCATTACATAATATACGCCGCCAAGACCGGTGATGCCCGCTCCAAGGCAAGTTGCAAGATATTTATACCGGATTACAGAAATGCCTACCGCATCTGCAGCCTCAGGACTTTCTCCGACCGCCCGCAGGTTCAGGCCGGTAGAAGTTCTGGAAAGGAAAAACTGCAGCAGAATCGCAGCAATTACCGCAACGTACACCATAAACCCATACTGAAACAGAAGGGGCCCAATCACCGGAATATCTCCCAGGGCGGGAATTTTCGCGCGAAATGCGCCGCTGGTAGCCTCAACGGAAATCTGACCGACACCACCTGCCAGTTTATTCAGTGAGCCGCCGAAAAAGTTTGCAAGACCGGATCCGAAGATAGTTAAAGTAAGTCCAGTGACATTTTGATTGGCCCGCAGGGTGATTGTCAAAAAGCTGAACAACAGCCCTGCCACAAAAGACGCTCCAAATCCGCAAATCAATGCAATGAAAACACATAAAAACGGGTTCGGCGCCTCCACTGCACCTTCATAGAAGAATACACCCACCAGCGCAGCAATGGCACCGATGTACATGATACCAGGAACACCCAAATTCAGACTGCCGGACTTCTCCGACAGAATTTCTCCGATACATCCCAGCATAATAACTGTTCCAAACACAACTGCTGCTTGGATAAGAGATATGGCAGAAGCCAGCATTTACGCCACCTCCCGATTCTTTTTACGCCATATAATTCGATAGTTAATAAAGAATTCACTGCCGATAATAAAGAATAAAATGATTCCTGTGATAATCTGAGAAGCAAAATCATTCAACTGGAACTGGGAGGCAATTTCGTTGGCCCCTTTTTCCATGAATATAAGCAGAAGCGATATAATCAGCATCGTTATGGTATTGAATTTTGCCATCCACGCCACAATAATTGCGGTAAATCCACGGCCGCCGGCAGTGTTTACGGAAATCGTGTGACTGGAACCGGACACCGCAATAAATCCGGTAAGTCCTGCAACAGCACCGGAAATCAGCATAGTGCGGATAAATACTTTCCCCACATTGATGCCAGCATACCGCGCCGTGTTCTCCGACTGGCCCACAACAGCAATTTCATACCCGTGCTTGGTGCTGCGCAGATAAATAAACATACCTATCGCCAGTACCATGACAATAATGACATTGAGCATATACTGTTGGCCGAACAAGGAAGGAAACCACCCAGCCTTTGTCTGGGGATTGATAATTCCCACATAATTGGAGCCGTAAGGATTTTCCCACAGGGCCACACAATAAGAAGTGAGCTGAATTGCTACATAGTTCATCATCAATGTAAACAGGGTCTCATTGGTGCCCCACCGGGACTTGAAAATTGCAGGAATAACGCCCCAAAGAGCGCCGGAAAGGCAGCTGGTAACAATCATAACCACAAACAGCGCCCAGGTGGGCAGCACATCCCCCAGATAAATCATACATGCCGCTG
>JAGZAC010000323.1 GCA_018370615.1 Clostridiales bacterium | reverse complement strand
TAATGGCATACTGGTCGTCAATTTCATTATAGGCGTCTGTGTCCAAAATGACTTTTTTCCGTCTTCCGCTTTTTATATCGGCAAGAATTTGTTCAATGGTCATAGATTTCCTCCAAATACTGCAGAAGATGTCCGCGTCAAAGAAAGCCTCTGATGCGGAATCTGCAAAGGTAGTTTGCTTCATTATACACATGCCGCAGAAGGCAGTCAATAAAAAAGGGGAAATTTTTCAGATTTTTTCTTTCTGTAATAAAAGGCACCCCATCGAGTTTGTCTGCCCACCAAATTGTATTATTTAACTCCCCCCCGGAGTTGCTATGCAACTCCTCACAAAGGGCCCTTAATGTTAAGCCTCCCCTGTGTAAGGGGAGGTGGCTCGCCGTAGGCGAGACGGAAGGGTTGTAGTAAAGGGAAACAATCCCTCACCCGCTTCGCGGGATGCCCCCGGAGTTGCTACGCAACTCCCCACAAGGGAGCCTTAAAGATAAATTTATATCGACATGCCCCCGGAGATGCTGCGCATCTCCCACACAAGGGGGCTTTTCTTAACTTAAGCCTCCCCTGTGTAAGGGGAGGTGCCGCAGCTATGCTGCGGCGGAGGGGTTGTAGAATCATCCCTCTGTAGTTTCGATAGGCCATCTTTCTCGAAATACTCCCTTGGGGAGAAAAAACAGCCGTCCGCGTGTAAAATAGTCTCGCCCCACAATCGCAACCGGACAAAAAGCAGAATACAATATTACTACCGTACGTGTATGCAGGCACAGAAAAACAGAAAGGAAGGAAAAATATGACTTGGGAGGTCGTTGCCGGACTCATCGCGCTTGTCTCGGCAGGGATTGGTGCAGGCAAGATTGTGTATGATTTATCCCGTACACTGACAAAATTGAACTGCTCCGTAGAAAATTTAAACAGCACGTTGACAGCATTGACCACCGAAAACCGAGAAGAGCACGAAGAGCTATACGGGGGCGTCGCCGAACTGCAGGAAATCCTGCAGGCCCAGGATATCCGCCTGACAAAATTAGAGGAGCGGATAAAAAGATAACTACATATTTTGTGCAAACAGCCGTCGGGTACATAGGCGCGGGCAGGCCCTCTGCCCCGCCTATGGGCGGCATGCAGAGCGTGCCGTGAATTTACAAGATGGAAAGGAACAATATTATGGCGTATACTTTTGGAATCGACGTATCCAAATGGCAGGGCGATTTCCATTTCCAGCAAGCTGCAGGAGAAGGTGTCCAGTTCGCAATTCTCAGGGGCGCGTATTCCACCGGAAAGGACGCAAGATTTGACCAGTATTATACTGCAGCAGGAGAAGCTGGTCTACACCGTGGCGTATATCAGTACTGTATGGCAACTACAACGAACGCAGCGCAGGAAGAAGCGGCGTTTTTATATAACAATGTTCTCCTCGGACGGCAGTTTGACCTGCCAGTATATTTGGATGTGGAGGACAGTACTCTGCGTGCCTTGGGAAAGCGAAAGCTTACCGACGTGGTAAAGGCATGGTGTGATTACCTGGAACAGCGGAACTTTTGGGTAGGGATTTATTCGTCCACGTCCTTTTTTGCCTCCAACGTATATGACGCGGAGCTCCAACGCTACGCACATTGGGTGGCCCAGTGGGCGCGGCAGTGCACCTATACTCCCCAGTCCTTGCTGGGCATGTGGCAGTTTGGCGGCGAGACAAATCTGCTGCGCTCCAACATCGTAGCCGGTGTCGTGTGTGATCAGGACTACATGATTGCAGATTACCCTGCTATGATTCGCGCAGCGAAAAAGAATGGATATGCGGATTCCGGCAGCGGAGCGGAAGGGTATTTGACAGGTATCAACACCGGCCGAGCATCCAATTCCCTAATCCTATACACACGGGAATATACCGGAACCAACAAATATGGTTTTGAAGTAGGCATTGACAGAAACGGCATTGCCCTCAGCGACCCCATATATGGAGCAGGCAACATGAAAAAACCTGAAGGAGGGTATGTATTATCGGGTCACGGTACGGCAGGCGACTGGCTGTACAGCCACGTAAAGGAGAATGATAAGGTGCGCATTGATGGAAATCGAGTGGTCGTCACAGTGGGGATCTGGCGCACGTTAAACGGGGTAAATACCGGCAGAGCCACAGATACGTTGATTTTATACAACCGGGGCGGGAGTACGCACACAAACCCGTACGGATTTGAAGTCGGTGTAGGCGCCGATGGAAAAGCGCTGGAAAAGCCGGTGTATGGCAAGGGAAATATGATAATTCCCAGCGGAGGATTTGTTTTGTCCGGGCACGGCACAGCAGGGACTTGGCTGTACGGGAAGGTAAACAAGGGAACAAAAATATCTTTTGATTCTGCGACAGAAGTAATTCAGGTGGGATAATTTGCTTTTAGTGTTGTTTACAACCCCTCTGTCAGCTGACGCTGACACCTCCCCTTACACAGGGGAGGCTTAAACCTAAAAGGCCCCCTTGTGGGGAGGTGCATAGCACCTCCGGGGGCATGTTTGCGTATGCAAAAACTGGGGGATTGTTTACCTTTACAACCCCTCCGTCAGCTTCGCTGACACCTCCCCTTGCACAGGGGAGGCTTTTAATGGAGGAGCGGCAATCGTATCCTTGCACAGGGGGAGGCTTGGCGTTAAAGAGGCTCCTTTGTGGGG
>JAGZAC010000322.1 GCA_018370615.1 Clostridiales bacterium | reverse complement strand
TCCCGCAGCGCTGCCTGAAATGCTGCGCTTTGGGAAAGTGTCGCTGCCTGGCCGAAAATATCGGCGCCGCCAAATAAGCGCGGCAGCTGATCCAATGCGCGGGCGGCAGGAGAGGCGGGCAGTTCTCCCAGCAAATCGCTTAACGCAGTATAATTCTTTTCCTCAATCAGCTGGCGGATTTCCTCCTTCTGCCAGTCAGCGGCGGACAATTCGTCAATCAGCGCCTTGAATGCCCCAATATGCCCAAGTTCCATCGTGAAAGGCTTTGCGCCGCATTCTTTCAGGCAGTCTCCTGCAGTCAGCAGCATTTCCAAATCCGCTTTGGCGCTGCCGCAGCCCACCAATTCCGCGCCGCATTGAGAAATTTCATCCAGCTGACCGCGCAGCGATGGGGTTGCCCGGTAAGCTGTTTGGCAGTAGCAAAGGCGGATGGGATGCGGTTCAGTCTGCAGTTTAGTAGCTGTCAGCCGCGCGATGGGAATGGTAGAGTCTGGGCGCAGGACCAGGATACGGCCTTGCGCGTCGATCAGTTTATACATGCTCTCCTGGGAAAAATACCGGTTGGCGCCGAACAGGTCATAAAACTCCATAGTCGGCGTCATAACCGGGTGGAATCCTTTTTCGCACAGGCCTTTCAGGATAATATCTTGTGTTCTCTGCCGGACGGTGCATTCTTCAAACAAAACGTCCCGTGTACCCTCCGGTGTAATTTTATCGTGGAAGTTCAAAATATGCTCCTCTTTCAATTTAATGTGCTACTATGATATCATGATAAAATACAAATGTCAATGAGAGAACTCCTGCAATTTTTGGGGAATGCGGATTGACTTTTTGGAAACAATGCCGGGAAACAAAGAGTTGACAAACCGGATAGCAGATGGGATAATCGAAAAAAGAGGGGGCAGGATTTATGAAGCGTTACCAGTTTTTGCTTTTTGATGCAGATGGCACCCTGCTGGATTTTGACCGCTGCGAAGAAAAAGCGCTGCGGGATACCCTGTTGTTTTATGGTATTTCGGACTGCAGTGAGACCATTGCATGCTATCATCAGATTAACGCCGCCCTGTGGGAGCGGTTTAACTGTGGGGAGATTGATCGGCCATATCTGCTGCGCCGCCGGTTTGAGCAGTTGTGCGAGCAGTTAGGCTGTTCAGAGGATCCGGAGCGGATGAACCGTTATTATATGGAACAGTTGAGCCAGCACGCCGATTTGTTGGAGGAATCCGCAGAGATCTGCAATATTCTCCACAAAAAATATAAATTGTATATTATCACCAATGGTGCCAGCCTTACTCAGCATGGAAGGTTTCGTGTCTGTCCGTTGACACCGTTGTTCGAGAATATTTTTGTTTCGGAAGATATGGGTGTGCAAAAGCCGCAAAAGGCCTATTTCGATGCGGTTGCGGCAGCGATTCCCGGGTTTGATTCGCAGCAGGCTTTGGTGATTGGAGACTCTTTATCTTCGGATATCCTGGGCGCCAATCACGCAAATTTGGATTGTTGCTGGTATAATCCCAAGGCCCTGTCCAATCACTCTGATGCGTTCTGTACCTATGAAATTCGGCGGCTGCGGGATCTGTTGGAAATTTTGCCATAGTGAAATCTGTTGGAGTTACCACAAAAAACATCGAAAAAGAAGGTTTTTTTGCAAAAAAACCGATTTTTAAAAATTTTAAAGCAAAAAGAATATTTTTATGTTGACATGGCAATCTAATCCTGTTATAATAAACGAGCGCTCAAAAATATTATGAACCACTAGCTCAGTTGGCAGAGCATTTGACTTTTAATCAAAGGGTCCGGGGTTCGAATCCCCGGTGGTTCACCAAAGGCTCTCACCGGAGTACAGATCCGGTGAGAGCCTTTTTTTGCAAATAACCGTTTTTGACCAGACATAGGAGAATATGCCCAGTTGGGAGGCCATAGAAGAGCTGCTGCAAACGGGTAAAAACCCTGTGGTGATCGTATTAGTGAAATAGAAATGTCCCACCTGCCGAAACCGGCAGGTGGGACATTTTATTGGTACGAATATTCAGTATATAGGTCTTGTCCCTCCAAAACAGTATTTATACCGTAAAATAAAGGAGGAAAGGCCAATGGACATGAACGAAATATTCTATCGAAAAATGAAAGCGTTTCGAAAACTGCACAGATCTTCTATAGAAGAATTTGCAGAAGAAACAGGAATCAGCAAGACATACGTGCAAAACGTTGAGAAAGGGAAGGCCAATCCGACGTTCGGAACGGTACAGCAGATTGGAGAGAATTTGGGCGTTCCGCCTGTTTCTCTGCTGATGGAGGAGTACAGTGACGATCAATTCATGGTGGCATACAAGCTGCTGGAAACATTGGATATTTTCCAAAAGCTGGATCAGGAAAGGCGGAAAGAATCAGTCATGCTGTTTGACCGGCTGGTAAGGCTACTTTTCCAGGACAGGGAAGAATAATCGGTAAAAAGACCCGCCTGCCGAGAGGCAGACGAGCCTTTTACTTTGACAAAGCATACAGAAAATAACACACTTTTTATCATAAGAAAAATTTTCGATAATTGGAGTATTTTTTATCTTACCCAATAACGATAAGATAATGGAATGACACGGAATTTGGAAGTGAAAACAGAAAAAGAGAGATGGAATCCCGGTGGTTTACCAAAAATAAGGACACGATTGTATCGCGTCCTTATTTTTT
>JAGZAC010000321.1 GCA_018370615.1 Clostridiales bacterium | reverse complement strand
CTGCCGAGTCAGCACAAATCATCCCGAACAGTTGGGAAGTCTTGAAATACAGAAATCTTACTTTGAAACAATGATTCGGGAAAATCTAAACTGGCAGTTTGTAAAAATTTATTCTGATGTCGGTTCTACTCTAAGAACAAAAAACAGATCGGGCTATCGTCAGATGATTCTAGATGGGAAGAAGGGGCTGTTTGATTTCGTTCTAGTAAAATCACTAAGCCGATTCGGACGTGATACCGTCGAAACATTAACACAGATAAGGAAGTGGAAACAAATGAATCTTGGTTTGTATGCAGAAATGGAGGATATAGATACCATGAAAGTGAATGACAGTGCACTTAGCATTTTTTCTTGCTATGGATCAGGAAGAAAGTTGTAGTAAAAGCGAGAACATTAAATTTGGCATTCGAGCACGCATGCGCAGTGGGAAAACAATTCTCAATCACAGTCAGTTTTTGGGTTACACCAAAGGGCCGGATGGGGTGCTGATTATTTTCCCTGAAGAAGCCGAGATCGTACGCAAAATTTTTGATTTGTATCTACAAGGCAATGGTGTGCGAAAAATCAAGCGGTATCTGGAGGAGCATGGGATAAAGACAGCAACAGGTAAAGAGGTTTGGAGCACATCAACCATAGACCGCATGCTCAGCAATGAGAAATACATTGGTCAGGTGTTGATGCAGAAAACCTATACGCCGGATTTTTTAACTGGGAAACAAGAGAAGAATGACGGCGCATTAAGTATGTTCCTTGTGGAGAACGCCCATGAGGCGATTATTGATAAAGAGACGTTTGAGAAGGTGCAGAAGAGGAAATCCTCAAAGTAGTAGCAAGTGGAAGAAACGATTTTGTGTAAAACGAAGTCGGTTTCTTTATTTTTCTATTTATGTTATATTCTTTTGTGGTGATGTAAATGGCTAGAGGATTTGGAGCTTATGATTCAGCATTGATGTTTTCCAATGCATTTAGGATTTTGCTAAATAAACATATATCTGCGCGGGCAACTGGAAGCTATGAAGATTTTGCATTGATAGTTCCAGCAATGGTAAATGGAGCATTTGCATGCGAACTATTTCTTAAAGCTTTATTGGAAGTTCCTCTTAGAGGGCATAAGCTTTATAATGACTTGTTTTGTAAGTTGGATTTGTCTACTGCACAAGAGATAGAAACAGTTGCCGTTGAATGCTTTAAAAAGAAAAAGAGCACCGTAATTAATTCGGAGCAATTTATTTCGTATTTTAAGACTATAGAAAAATCTTTTGAAGAGTTCCGTTATTTTTATGAACCCCAAAATAGCAATGAAATGAAAGTATATAATATTGATTTTCTTGAAGCCCTGGTCTTTTCATTAAGAGCAATCTGCGAGCAAAGATTCGGCATGAGGCCGATACAGAAGTAAAAAAGGCGGGTATCTTTTTGTCAACGCTTCCCACATCTGGGGTGGGCAATTCGTGATGAGTTGCCCACTGTTTTTTGTTGTGCGGTTCGACGGGTTTTCGCGGGGAAGAAAAAATTGCTGATTTAACTTTGTGTGTTTACTTGGCAAGGAGTTTGCAATACGATACCCCGAAACAGTCTTTAAGGTTTCAAACACAATTTAGAGGCGAGAATATGAGAATAGATTATGCTGATCATGTGCACCTCAATGTGGAATTAAAAGAAGGGATACCAGATATCATGTAAGCTGTAAAGATGAAAACACGGTTTGCATAGAACCACCGGGTGAATGTTGTTTGACGGATGATTTAAAAAGGAAGGCATTAATTCTCATTTGAAACAAGCTGGGCATACTCCCTGTGCCTGAAATAGGCATCGTTTTTATCATTCCTAAAAGCGTGGCGCTGGACTCCATTCGTCTGGGGTGATCGTTTAATGTGCGTATCTCTTTTCCGCATCAGACACACGTCGTCGCAAGCAATATAAAACTTGCGGCGAATTTGATGACGGCTTTAGATGCGATAAAAAACAGCAGGTGGGAAGGATCCCATCTGCTGTTTTTTATCGATCTCTTTCGGAAATAAGGAGGGAGAGAAGGCCATCGAGAATACGTTTTTCCCTGGGAGTACACTGACGCAGCTTTTTCGTCAGCTCATCAGCCAAGTACGTATCCGAGGCCTGAGAGGATCCCAACAGAAGATCGTTGGGGGTTACCTCCAGCGCCTCGCAGAGCTTGACCAGCGTTTCCAGGCTGGGGATGGATCGGTTATTTTCGATATTGGAAATGTAGTTGTTAGCTAGGTTGGTTTTTTCCGCCAGCCTCTCCTGGGTCCATCCCCGCTTTTTGCGGATAGAGGCTAACCGCTTGCCCAGCAGTGCATAATCAATGACCATAAAGCTGTCACTTCCCTTATTGGTAGAATAAAGGATTGGCACGCCGCGTTTAACATATGTAAAGTATGATTACACTTGACATAATGATTATTGGCGTTTATACTGTATTTCAAACCGGTGATTTTGTCGCATCCTGCCGGAAAGAGGAAAAGGAGACGATGCCTTTGGCAACCTGCATCAGCTGCGGACAGCCCGTAGCAGGAGAAGGACCCTTTTGCGAGCAGTGCCAGGAAGGAATGGTAGCGCTCCGAGCCGGTCAGAAAGAGGATGCGGTGACGGCGGCTTCGTTATATATAGAACAGGGGCGTTTCTTTACACCGGTGGTTCGCTGTACCTTTCTGTTTATCGCCCTCTTCCTGCCTCTTCTGGGGCTGCTGATGGGGGTGCTGTTGTCTCGCTCCTCCTTTGCGGGGAAGGAGGAGTTTTCGGAAAAAATGGTTCGCTGGTCTTCCGTGGCTTTTGTGGTATGGTTGATGATAATGGCGGCAGTCCTGCTGGGCGTTCTGCTGTATACCATGTGGTGAATATCAGGGACTCCTGGTTCCGGCAGGGGAAGCTTAAATCTTTATAAAGCTTTTGCGTTCTCTATTGCCTGAACAAAAATTATCCCGTATAATGAGCACGGCTTTGTAGCCGGAGGGGGAGACGGGATGGACGAGAACGGACAAACAAGGAAATACGATAAAAAAGCAGGCATCGTTCGCGGTTTTCGGGCGCGGGCGAGTCTGCTGTTTTTTTATTAAAGGAGAAAAACATGAAGCTGCAATTGAGAGGCATTCAAAAACACTATGGCAGCAAGGAAGTGCTGCGGGACTGTTCCTTCACCTTTGAGAAGGGGAAGATATATGGTCTACTGGGGCGAAACGGTGCCGGCAAAACGACCCTGTTCAATTGTCTCACCGATGAGGTGCAGCCGGACGGCGGCAGTGCGGTGATCCTGACGGAGCAGGGAGAGGAAGCACCCCTGACGCCGGAGCAGGTGGGATACGTGTTTTCCACCCCCATCCTTCCCGATTTTCTCACCGGGTATGAATTCATCAAATTTTATATGGATATACACCAGGGGGCGGGCGCGCAGGACAAAACCATCGACCAATATTTCGATATGGTAAAGATCGAACCGGAGGACCGGCATCGCCTGATCAAGGGGTATTCCCATGGTATGAAAAACAAAGTGCAGATGCTCTGTTTCCTGATTGCCCGGCCGCCGGTAATCCTGCTCGATGAGCCGCTGACTTCCTTCGACGTGGTGGTGGCCCTGGAGATCAAGCAACTTCTCCGGGAAATCAAGCACGACCATATCCTGGTGTTTTCTACGCACATTCTCCAACTGGCCACCGACCTGTGCGACGAAATTGTAGTGCTCAGCGAAGGGCAGCTGCAGCAGATCGACCACGCCATGCTGGAGAGCAAGGACTTTGAGGAACAAATCATTGAGCTACTGAAGGATGAGGAGTCCCATGAATAAAGCGCTGAAGCAAATTATTGGAATGAAAGCCGCCTTGTGGGTCAACGCCTTCCTGTATTATGTCCGGCGGTTGTGGCTAGTGGGCAAAAGGATCCCGGAATCCCTCTATGGGAACTATGAGCTGAAAAAAATACTGTCTGTTGTGGCGGTGGTGTTCCGCCAGATCGGGGATTTTTTCGGCAAGCCTGTCTATCTGTTGCTGGCCGTCGGCCTGCCGGCAGTGCTCATGACCCAGGGAGAGGAACCGGTTCCTCTTTCCGGGTGGGCCTGCGCGGTGAACATCTTCTTTTTCCTCAGTGGATGGATTGGCTCCTTCGGAGACAGCCAGGTGTTCGCCGTCACCCGGGACAAGGTGACCTGCATCAAATACATGCGCATGAGCGCCCAGCTGTATACCCACAGCACGCTGCTGTTCCACTACGTGCCGTTCTTTATCTATTACCTGCCGTCCCTTATGGGGATGTCCCTGCTGCTGGGAGGCACCCTCCTGCAGGGGCTGATTCTCTGGCTGATGCTGCTGGGGATTCGTCTGGCGGGGGAGGCGCTTCAGCTGCTGATTTTCGACCACACCGGCAAGGTGCTCTGCCGCAGTATGATTTTTAGCTGGATCGTGATCGGCGTGGGACTGGGAGGCGGCTACGGATTAACGGCGGCCG
>JAGZAC010000320.1 GCA_018370615.1 Clostridiales bacterium | reverse complement strand
CTTTCATGATCTTTCTCCTTCCGAAAATGCCCGGATACGCAGAAATACCCGGCTCTGAAGTCATACACAATACTATATACAGAATATCGACAAAATTCAATAGCTTTCTTTCTGGTATGGCGGAAAATGAGTCGAGATTTTCTATGTCTTGGGAATAAATCATGCCCCGCCCCCCCTTCAATTTTGTCTCTGTATGCCGGTGAGGACCCGGGACCGGTGGAGCGCAGATTCCATCTTTTGCCGTTCAGAAGTATATGGACAACTGGTTTTTGTGGTACTTTCTGCCAGCCTGGCTCATTCCATCGGTATGCCGTGCCTTTCGACATATTCATCCGCTTATTTATTCCATTATCTGATACGTGTTGGACTCCTACAGGATTGTCATCCTGCGCCGAAATTAACTCTTGATTTTGCTTCGTAACTGTGCTATAATGCCTCTCGCAGCGCCGATGAGGGCGTGTATTTCCGGGTGTAGCGCAGATTGGTAGCGCGCTTGAATGGGGTTCAAGAGGCCGCAGGTTCGACTCCTGTCACTCGGACCAAAAATAACCCGCATGATTACTGGAAAATCCAGTGTTCATGCGGGTTTTTACGTTGTTTGGGATTATATGGAATTCCCAGTTTTCTTCCGTTTTTTCTCCCTTTATTTCGTACGTTACTACGGGGTTACTACGTGTTTTTCGAGAGGATACACGTTGAAATACTGCGGTTTAGGATAATTTTTCAATGGCGGCTCTTAGGGTGTCAATATCCTGGTGTATATAGGTATTAGCAGTCATGTCGTAATCTTCATGTCCTGCTAGGGCCTGGATATCTTCCACTCTCGCCCCTGCTGCGGATAAGCGCGTAGCGAAGGTATGGCGGGTAGCATGAGGAGTGAGGCGGCGGACACCGATAGCCTCAAGCGCGGGGTAATAGCATTTGCGACGGAATGAATCTGCTGTGTATGGGGCTCCGTCATCGGTGCAAATAATTGTTTTTCCGTTCTTGGCCAGCCAGGAGGCCAAATATGGCCGGATTGCTGGGTGGACGGGTACAACCCTGCCTTTCCCGGCTTCTGTCTTTTTGCCCCCTTTAAGGGCGTTTAAAGCCGAATCATAGCTAAAAGGAGTCAGCTCCAAAAATTCCGATATGCGGAAGCCAGTATAACACATCATGAGAATAACATCAGCGAAAGGGATATTCCCGGCTGCTTTGCGGATCTTTTGTAGTTCCAAATCCGTGAAGCAGTCTTTTTTTGTTTTCTCCTGCTTGGGGAGGACAAGGAACTTTGCATAGTTTTTGATCGCAATATCGTTTTGCAGGGCATAATCAAACAGCTGGGTCAGCAAGGCCTTAATTTTAGATAAGGTGGAATGGGACATGGGGGGCAGCTCTACCGGATTCCCTTTTTTATCTGTCCCCGGCCGGGGGTTACTGTACCGGTCCAGGATCGCTTGCATCTGCGCAGTCCGTATATCGCGGACCTTCGTTTTGTACAGCGGTTCTAATTTTACCCAGCAGGCGTCGTAATTGTCCTGTGTCTGTTTTGAGATAGAGCGATAGGCTATTGGTTCCCATTCTTCGTGAAGTTCTTCTAGCGTGATATTTAGCTTAGTGGTTGGCGCTCTACGGTAGTTTTCCAAAGCGTCTTTTGCCTCTTGCGCCGTTGCATAATAGCCAATGATCTGCTGATTGGTGGTATACCTTTTGCTTTCATCGTCGCGCTGGGTGGTGGCCGGAGCGGATGCCACCCATGGGCGACGCTTTAGATCTTTACGTTTGTATACTGACCCCGCCCCATTTTCTCGTTTTATTGCTTTTCTGGGCATGTGTAATCCCCCTTCCATATTTATTTCAATCGATGTTCCCACAATTTCAATCCGCGACCCCCGCGCGGGGATCGACCTGTTGACAACACGTGTAACACGTGTTATAATGCAGATGTAAAAAGGGGGCCGCTATATAATGCCGATGACTTCCAAAGAGATGATAAAACTCCTTGAATCCAATGGGTTTAAACTCGTTCGTGCAAACGGTTCTCATCATTTATATGAAAACAAAGAAACAAATAAGAGGACGGTGGTTCCGGTACACTGTCGGGATTTGAAAAAGGGTACAGAACAAAAAATACTTAAGGATGCAGGGCTGAAATAATAAAGCTGTTGCGAAATAAATTACAATTTGATTACATAATATATACTGTACATGTGTATTTAAAAAGGAGAACAGCTATGAACAAATACTATTATCCAGCAGTGTTCCAAAAGGAGGATGGCGGTTTTTCTGTATGGATGCCTGACGTTCCGGGCTGTATTTCTCAAGGAGATACTCTAGAAGAGGCCGTGGAGAACATCAAAGATGCATTCGGACTGTTCGTGGAAGAAGAAAAAGAAAATGGTCGAGAAATACAAGCGGCGTCTAATCCGTGTGATATTGAGCTCGAACCGGGCCAATTTGTAGCTCTAATCGAATTTGACTGGACGGAATATTTGAGGAAAAACGATACCCGCACAGTGAAGAAGACCTTAACAATCCCCGCATGGTTAAACGCTCTCGCGGAAGAACAGCATATCAATTTTTCCGGTGTGCTGAAATCAGCGTTAATTGAGAAGCTACACGCTTAATAGTTTTTGCATTGCCCCCTGCCAGTTATATGGCGGGGGCTTTGTTTTTTTGTCCCGTTTTATCGACTGCTCAAGGGAATTTTAATGCAAATC
>JAGZAC010000319.1 GCA_018370615.1 Clostridiales bacterium | reverse complement strand
TGCACATCATAGAAGCGTAAAATCAAGTTGGCCAACGTAGTCTTTCCGGAACCTGTAGGGCCCATAATGGCCAGGGTCTGGCCAGGCTGCACCTCAAAATTCACATGCTCAAACACCTTGGTTTTTCCATAGGAGAAGGTGACATCGTCAAAAGTAACCTTTCCTTCAAACCGTTGGCCGCTTTCCACGGCATCATTGCGGTTTACGATGGTAGTTTTGGCGTAATACACCTCAATCACCTTACTGGCAGAGGCAAAGAAACGCTGCAGGTCGTTTAACAAAGTCCCCAGCACCCTCATGGGATCGGCAATGGACCAGGTCAAAGCAGAAAAGCTCATGAGCTGACCGGCAGTAAGCTGACCATTTATGATAAACAAGCCGCCCACCAACAGCACCATCACATTAAAAGAAGAGGCGATTCCTTCAATGTAGGGATAAAACCTGAGCCAGGTAAAAGTCGCTTCCATATTGGCATCATGGAATTCTTTGTTGAACTTCTCGAACCGCTCTTTTTCATACTCCTCCCGAGCGAAAGCTTTTACCACTCGATTACCGGAGATATTTTCCTGGGAAAAAGTATTCAGATTAGAGAGGGTCTCACGAACCCTTACGTATTTGGGTCTCACCTGCTTGGAAAACGCCCGTGTAACAAAAAACAGAAACGGAGTGACCGCTACAAGGCAAAGGGTAAATAAGGCGTTCACCGAGAAAAAATAGATGATTGTGGAGAGGAACATGACGACATACAACAACAACTGACGGAAAATATTGGCAGTGGCATGCCGCACCATATCCATATCTCCGGTCAGGCGGGTCATCAAATCGCCAGTGCGGTTTTTATCATAATAGCTCATATCCTGGGATTGAAGGTTTGCATAAATCCGCTCTCTTACATTGGTAATCATGCCCAGAGCGCAGTTGTCGGAGGTAACGATGATAATGTAGTTGATGCTGGTACGCAGAAGAGTGATCACCCCCACCATCACCATGCTTGGAATCAAAATATCCAGATTGCGGACCGTCTCGCCCGCCGCGTTGGTTGTACCCACAAATACCTGATCGATAATGCCGCTGAGGATTTGTGGATTTAAAACGTACATGGTACCTAGGAAAAGAGAAAGGACAAAAGTCATCACATATCGCTTTCGGTACCCTTGAAGGTTATGCCAGATCCATTTCAATTGGAACATGGCGCCTCACCTGCCTTTAATTATGACCGCGGTCTTGTTTCCCTTTTTATCATTTCATTGCCCCCGCAATAAAACGGCAAAAAGGGAAGCCGCCTCACAGCAGGCTTTTTCAATCTTTTTTCTGTTTTTGATAATCAAAATGGAAAAAAGCGAAAAAGCCAACCATAAGGCGACTTATTTTTTGCAAAGTCCATTATAGCTACCTTTTGAAAAAAAAGATAGTATTAAGAAGGCCAAACATATTGAAATAAAAAATTCATAATTGTACACTTTCACCAACAAAGAATTATTTGCTATTTTACAGCAGTTGTTGTACAATAATATTCATGTTATAGCCTCTGCCTTTTCCTTTGCAAAGGCTTCCATAGGGGCTGGGTAAACGGCGAAAGCCAAACCGTCCCATAAGAAAGGAGCGGTCTCTACCGTGTGTTCCTCTATTCCCTATTCCCAGGCTGCAGCAGAACAATTTTCCTGCGGCTGTAAGGTGCTCTCCCTGGTTTCCTTTGGAGATGGGCATATTAACGACACGTTTCGTTTGGTTATGCGCAGTCCAGAAGGGAAAGAACGCCATCTGCTGTTACAGAGATTTAACACTCATGTATTCCCCCGTCCCTATGAAGTGATGGAGAATATCCAACGGGTCACCGCCCATTTGCGTAAAAAGGTTTTAGCCGCTGGAGGAAATCCGGAAAGAGAAACCCTGAACGTATGCTCTGATAAAGACGGAAATTCCCTATGGTTCGATCCGGACGGGAGATGTTGGCGGGCCTTCCTTTTTATTGACCGAACGGTGAGCTATTCTATTGTCACCGATCCCTCTGTGTTTCGTATGTCCGGAGAAGCCTTTGGACGGTTTCAACGCCAGTTGGCAGATTTCCCTGCCGACACCCTCCATGAAGCCATTGTACATTTTCACGATACTCCTGACCGCTTTCGAAAATTCCAGGCCGCGCTGGCCGCCGACCCCTTAGGACGTGCGGCAAAGGCCCAAGAAGAGATCCGCTTTTTGCTGGACCGGGAAAAATTTACGCACCTGCTTACCGACCAGCTGGCGGCAGGGGAACTCCCTCTGCGCTGCACCCACAACGACACCAAAATGAACAACCTGCTGTTGGACGAAACCACCCGGGAGGCAGTTTGTGTCATCGACTTGGACACCGTCATGCCTGGCCTTGCCGCCTATGATTTTGGAGATAGCATCCGTTTTGGGGCAAATCCGGCGGCAGAAGACGAAAAAGACCTATCCAAAGTGCGGTTCTCCCTGCCGTTGTTCGCCGCCTATGCTCAAGGGTTTCTCTCCCAAGTAGGAAATACCATGAAAAAGCCGGAACGGGACAGCCTCCTGATTGGGGCAAAAATGATGACGCTGGAATGTGGAATGCGCTTTCTAACCGATTATTTGGAGGGAGATACCTATTTTAAAGTATATCGTCCCGAGCACAATCTGGATCGAACCAGAACGCAATTGAAACTAGTAGCAGATATGGAGAGCTGCTGGGACGATTTACAACA
>JAGZAC010000318.1 GCA_018370615.1 Clostridiales bacterium | reverse complement strand
AATTTCATTGTCGTACTCTTCCCTGCACCGTTTTCTCCAATCAGTCCCATGATACATCCACTTGGAAGCGTCAAATGCAAATGATCCAACTGAAAACCAGAATAGGATTTGCACAAATCTTTTATTTCGATTGCATCCATTACGGTTCCTCCGCCGAATAATTGATCATTTCAATAATGTCGTCCTTTTGAAGATTGCAGCTTGCAGCAAGCTGTAAAATTTTATCAATGTAATCTTCAATTTTTTTCAGATTTTCTTCCCTGAGCAGCTCAACATTTTTCGGTGCTACGAAACATCCCTTCGCGGCAACTGTATAAATAAACCCTTCGTTTTCCAGTTCGTCATACGCGCGTTTCGTTGTAATAACACTGATTCGCAAGTCTTTGGCCAGATTCCGAATGGAAGGAAGCGGATCATCTTCCTTCAGCTCCCCACTGATGATCTGCGCCTTTATCTGGGAGTATATCTGCTCATAAATTGGCTGCCCGCTTTTGTTGTCTATAAATATATGCAAGTAAACACCTCACTTTCTACTGTGTATAAACAGTATATACAGTAGATACAGGTTTGTCAAGACATATTTTATAAAATGTACAATGAAATATTTCTGCCGATTTCGGGAACGCTAATTTTGCTATTATAATCTAAACGGGAGAAACCATATGAAAATGCAGAAAATCGGCATTATCGGATGCGGCCACGTGGGCGCTACCATCGCTTATACTGTGGTCCAATCCAGACTGTTCTCTGAAGTCGTGCTACTCGACAGAGACGAAGAAAAAGCCCAAGGAGAGGTTATGGACCTCAGCCACTGCCTTTCCTTTATTGCCCCTATGTCTATTTACCAAGGCACATATGAAAAGCTGCATGACGCAGGCATCGTAGTCATTACGGCCGGCGCCAATCAGGAGGAAGGCGAGGACAGACTGGCACTGGCAGAGAAAAACGCCCGGATTATTAGAGATATTGTCCCACGGATTACAGCAGTAAACAAGGACTGCATATTACTGCTTGTCACCAATCCGGTGGATATACTCTCCTACGAGGCTTACCGTATCTCCGGATTTGATTCCTGCCGGGTCATCGGCAGCGGCACCGTATTGGACACCGGACGTCTGAAATATCTTGTAGGTGAGCGGCTGAATGTAGATCACCGAAACGTACACACATTTATCATCGGTGAGCACGGAGATTCGGAGCTGGCTGTCTGGAGCAGCGCCAACGTGTCCGGCATCGACTTGGACGAATATATGAAGATGTGTGGCGGTGGACTGGGAGATCTATACGGCACCTATGAATCGGTGGTAAACAGTGCCTATGAAATTATCCGAGGGAAAGGCGCCACCTATTATGCCATTGCCCAGGCAGTGCTGCGGATTCTCCGAAGTATTGTACGGGATGAAAACACCATCCTCCCTGTGTCTACCCTGGTCAGCGGCCATTACGGTATCGACGATGTATACCTCAGTGTACCCTGCGTTTTGGGAAAGGGCGGCGTAAAGCATCTTCTGGACATTCCTCTAAGCGATGATGAAATGTCACGGCTGCACAAGTCCGCCGCGCAGCTTCGGGAGGCCCTGGATCAGCTCAGCTACGCAACTGTGGAATAAACAAAAGGCGGCGCACAGACTTTCTAGTGAGGTCTGTGCGCCGCCTTTTATCATAATTATCCCGAAACCTTTTTCATAGCGCGGTATTTTTGTTTTGTCGCTTGACCGCCGCGCAAATGGCGCTCGGCTTTATTGCGGATCAACACTTTTTTTACTTCCCCGTATAAAGCGCGGTCCGTTTCCCGCAGTTTTTCCGTCACGTCCTTGTGTACGGTAGATTTGCTGATTCCAAACCTGGCAGCCGCTTCCCGCACCGTTCCGTTGGTTTCAATTATGTATTCGCCAAGAATTACACATCTTTCTTTTTCTTGACTGTCTTTCCTGATCTTTGCTGGACTTTTGTAAATTCTAGACATAGCCTCTACTCCGTATCAGTTACTTCGCTAATATATATGTTACAGTTTAGAAAGCTATGCTAAAATCCCAGAGGAATGTTTTCGAAAACCTAACAGAAATTCACAGATTTTACATTGACAATCCTGTAAAGTCATTATACAATTATATATTAGTGATTTTGAACGTAATGGAAAGGAAGCGAAAATAAAGATATGGAAAAAAAGGGCGGCATCGGTGTTGAAATTGAACACATTTTTCCTGTGATCAAAAAGTGGCTGTACTCTGACAAAGAAATTTTCCTGCGGGAAATCGTTTCCAACGCATGCGATGCAGTGACAAAGCTGCGCCGGCTCATTTCCCTGGGAGATGAAGCGGCACGGGATATTCCCGACGAGGGATTCCGTGTAACCGTTGCTCTGGACAAAGATGCGAAAACCATCACCGTAACCGATAACGGAATCGGTATGACGGAAGAGGAAGTAGAAAAATATATCTGCCAGATCGCTCTGTCCGGCGCACTGGACTTTATTGAAAAATATGAAGGAGAAAATGGCGCTGACAGCGGCATTATCGGGCACTTTGGTTTGGGCTTCTATTCCGCTTTTATGGTGAGCAGCAGCGTAGATGTACTGACCCGTTCCTTTACTGGAGCCGATCCAGTCAAATGGACCTGTACGGAGGACGGCGCTTATGTGATCGCGGAGTGTGACGAGGATGAAGCACCCCAGCGGGGCACCTCCATTGTCATGCACATCAGCGAGG